>DAOLDI010000001.1:0-30389 GCA_035327445.1 Cyclobacteriaceae bacterium
GATGATTAAGCCAGATAAAAAATGATGGGGTGGCGTTGTTTGCTGGTAATCTTTACTTTGATTTGTTCTTCTTGTTTTAAGAAATCAGTTGAATTATCAGAATCAAATCCTCCTGATCATAGTCCGTTTACAATTCTGCTTCAAAAACATGTGAATGAAAAGGGAATGGTTAATTACCAGGCTTTTCTGAAAGACCGTAAATCATTAAGTGACTACCTTGAATCCTTAACAAAATCAGCCCCCGCCAAAAACTGGACAGAAAAAGAAAAGCTTGCTTTCTGGATTAATGCCTACAATGCCTTTACCATAGCATTGATTCTGGAGTATTATCCGGTTGAGAGCATCAAAGACATTGGTCCTAAAATTTCTATTCCCTTTGTTAACACCCCCTGGCAGATTGATTTTATCGAAATCGGAAGCAAGAAATACAATCTTGATGATATTGAACATGGCATTATTCGCAAAGAGTTTGATGAACCGCGCATTCATTTTGCTTTGGTGTGTGCTGCAGTTTCCTGTCCGAAACTCAGACATGAAGCTTATGAAGCAGAAAAGTTAGACATGCAATTGCAGGAGCAAGCCTTGGATTTTCTGATGGATGCAAGCAAAAATAATCTTAACGCAAATCCTGTTCAGGTATCCAAAATATTTCAGTGGTATGCTGCTGATTTCAAAAGCAATCATGCCTCAGTGCTGGATTATGTGAATTCATTATTGCCAAATCCCTTACCAACGAACACGAAGGTTGAATACGCAGAATATTATTGGGATTTGAATGAGCAGAAGAATTAAAATCCTTTTTTCTTCAGCTTTGTTTCGGTGTGAATCATCAATGCAATTAGGCCAACCGTAAGATAGCCGGCTGCAAGCAAGGCAGCAGGTTTAGGGCCAATGCTGAACCAACCAAGAGCTTGAACTACCGGCATAGTAAGAAAAAAATAAAACATCAGCGCGCTGCTGTACTTGTTGGCAAAATCCCATGCCTCCTGACTGCGCATGGAACGGGGTGTTCGGTACCCATAAAAGTGATTTATTTTCTTTGGGGGGAAGCGCATGAATAAATAGCCAATCACTAACAGTGGCGGACTGATTATCAAATGAATAATTAAATCCTGTGACATACTATGTGTTTGTTATTCCTTTTGTGAGTATCCACCTTCAATCCTAACGTCTTTGCGAGGAACGCAAAAATTTTTAAAAATTACAAAGAATAAAATGTGACGAAGCAATCTTTTATTGAAAATAAGACTTCCTCTAATAGATTGCTTCGCTCCGTCATATCCACTTTAAATTGCAAATACTCCATTATTCGCTCGCAATGACGTTCAATTGTTATTTTAGGACTTGGCAGATACTCATAATTCCTTTTATTGAGCAGGCGTCCTACACCCTTAAATATTTTTTGCCTGCTCCCAATACTTATCCATTTCCGCTAAACTCATCTCGCCAAATTTTTTACCATCTTTTGCAGATGCTGTTTCTAGATATTGAAAACGCTTGATGAATTTTTTATTCGTACGCTCCAGCGCTTCTTCTGGGTCTATGTGTATAAACCTGGCATAATTTACCAATGAAAAAAGTAAATCGCCAAACTCTGCTGTAGCTTTTTCTTTATCAATCTTTTCTGTTTCAACTGCATTAAATTCATCTTTGAACTCGCGCATTTCTTCTTCTACCTTTTCCCACACCTGTTCTTTCTTTTCCCAATCGAAACCTACGCCACGTGCTTTGTCTTGTATGCGGATGGCCTTAACCATAGCAGGCAAAGATTTAGGCACACCTTCAAGCACAGATTTATTTCCGCTTTTCAGTTTTATTTTTTCCCAGTTGGCTTTTACAGTTTGTTCATCTTCTGCAATTACATCTCCATAAATATGCGGGTGTCGCTCTACTAACTTATCGCAAAGGGCATGCATCACATCGGCAATATCAAATGCTTTTTTTTCTGATGCAATGCGCGCATAAAAAACCAGGTGCAGCATCAGGTCGCCAATTTCTTTTTTGATTTCTTTCAAATCAGCTTCAAGTATCGCATCAGAAAGTTCATAGGTTTCTTCTATGGTGAGGTGGCGCAGCGTCTCAATGGTTTGTTTTTTATCCCATGGACAATTTTCGCGCAGTTCATCCATGATGGTAAGCAGGCGGTCGAAGGCTTTTAATTTTTCTGCTCTGCGCAGGTCGGGTGCTGAAAGTGGTTTTTGCATAAACAGAACTTAAGGCCGGGTATGGCTGTTTGATAACTAAGAACTAATTTTGCCCTAAATTAATTAAACATGACTACCGTACTTGTTGCCATCGGATTTATTGCCCTCTTTTTTATTCTCATGTCTGTGCGACTGCTCTTTATTAAAGGTGGCGAATTCAAGGGTACATGTGCTTCTCAAAGTCCTTTCCTCAATAAAGAAGGCGCCACCTGCGGTTTCTGTGGAAAAACTGTACAGCCTGGCGATGCCTGCGCCAATCCTGATTCGGAGGTGAATAAGGTGATGGAGAAATTTAAGTAAGCACCAAATTCCAAGCATCAAATCCCAAATTTTTGTTTTTTGGAATTTGAGTTTTGGTGCTTTTCCTAGCCTTCCCAGCAAGGAAAAATTCGGTACTTTTGCCCTGAAAATTTTGTGAAGCGTGACCTTAATTAAATCTATTTCTGGCATCAGGGGAACCATTGGCGGCAAGCCGGGCGATGCCCTTACACCTGTTGATATTGTAAAATTTGCGGCTGCTTTTGGCACCTGGGTAAAAGCTGCGGGAGGCGATAAAATCGTGATTGGCCGAGATGCCCGCATTTCGGGTGATATGGTGAATAAACTCGTAGTGGCAACCCTGCAAGGTTTGGGGCTTGATGTTGTTGACCTTGGGCTATCTACCACACCTACCGTTGAGGTGGCTGTGCCTTTAGAAAATGCCGGGGGAGGAATTATCCTCACGGCCAGCCATAACCCCATACAGTGGAACGCACTGAAATTGCTGAACAGCAAGGGTGAATTTATTTCTGCCGAAGATGGCGCCAAAGTTTTAGAGATTGCTGCAAATGATGCATTTGATTTTGCACAGGTGACCAAGCTCGGAAAATACACGCAGGATGATACCTATCTGCAAAAGCATATCGAGCAGATTGTAAAACTTCCGCTTGTAGATGTAAAAGCAATTCAGTCCAGAAATTTTAAAGTGGTGATTGATTGTGTGAACTCCAGCGGAGGCATTGCAGTGCCTGCATTGTTGCGCGCTTTAGGTGTTGAGCAAATCAAAGAATTGTTCTGCACACCCGATGGTCACTTTCCGCATAATCCTGAACCTCTGCCTGAACATCTCACGCACATTTCATCAGAACTCGAAAAAGGAAATTATGATTTGGGTATTGTGGTCGACCCTGATGTTGACAGATTGGCCCTGCTAAACGAAGATGGTTCTGTCTTTGGTGAAGAATATACTTTGGTGGCTGTGGCCGATTATGTGATGAATGCTGCTAAAAAGAAAAATCCGGTAACGGTATCTAACTTATCCTCAACACTTGCTCTGCGCGATGTTACCGAAAAAGCAGGAGGAAAATATTTTGCATCTGCCGTTGGCGAAGTGAATGTGGTGAACATGATGAAAGAAAAGAAAGCCATCATAGGGGGTGAGGGTAATGGAGGAGTAATCTATCCTGATTTGCATTATGGTCGTGATGCACTGGTGGGCATTGCTTTGTTCTTAACGCATTTGGCCAAATCAGGAAAGAGTGTTTCGAAACTTCGCGCCAGCTATCCCAACTATTACATCTCAAAAAATAAAATTGAGCTTACACCCGAAATGGATGTAGATGGTGTACTGGAAGAAGTAAAGAACAAATACAAGAAGCAACCCATTAATACCATTGATGGTGTGAAAATAGAATTTGAAAAATCATGGGTACACTTGCGCAAAAGCAATACCGAGCCCATCATTCGTATTTATGCCGAAGCCGATTCTGAATCTAAGGCAGATACTTTGGCGAAGAAAATAATTAACGATATCAAAGACATCATCACCGAGCAAAAAACTGTATCATGAATGTTTATTTAGACAACGCTGCAACTACCGCCTTAGACCCCGAAGTATTTGAGGCCATGAAGCCTTATATGATGGATAACTTTGGCAACCCTTCTTCAACCCATGCGCATGGCAGAAAGGTGAAGTCGGGCATTGAATCGGCCCGCAAGAAAGTTGCAGAGTTGCTGAATACCACTCCGGGAGAAATCATTTTCACCTCAGGAGGTACAGAAGCAGATAACGCCATTATTTGTTCGGCAGTAAAAACTTTTGGTGTTAAGCATATCATCTCTTCAGCAATTGAACATCATGCTGTGCTGCATACAGTTGAAAGCAATGCCCATGATGGCAAGGTGCAATTGCATTGGGTTGAGCTGGATGAAAAAGGTCATGTGAAACTCAATCACCTGGAACAATTGCTAAAGCAATATCCATCAGCACTGGTTAGCTTGATGCATGCGAATAATGAAATTGGAAATCTCTTAGACATTGAACAAGTAGGAGAGTTATGCGATGCGCACGGTGCCTACTTTCATTCTGATACGGTGCAGACCATCGGGCATTACCGACACGATTTAAAGAAGATAAAGGTTTGTGGACTATCAGCAGGAGCGCACAAGTTTCACGGACCAAAAGGTGCGGGTTTTATGTACATCCGCAAAGACAAAAAGATTTCTCCCTTCATGCACGGTGGCGCGCAAGAACGCAACATGCGCGGAGGCACTGAAAATGTGTATGGCATTATTGGTTTAGCGAAAGCATTGGAAATTGCTTATCGCGATATGGATGAGCATGAGCGCTACATCAAAGGTTTGAAAGCAAGAATGATTGAGCGCCTGAAAGAAAATATTCCGGGTGTTGCCTTTAATGGAGATTCTGCCAACCTCGATAAAAGTTTATATACAGTATTAAATGTTTGTTTGCCTGAATCAGAAGACAAAGACATGCTCTTATTCAATTTAGATTTGGCCGGTATTTCTGCTTCAGGGGGTAGCGCATGCTCCAGCGGGGCGGCCAAAGGTTCGCATGTGCTGGAAGCTTTGGGTGTGAACCCTAACCGTGCTTCTATTCGGTTTTCTTTCAGCAAATTCAACACAGCAGCAGAGATTGATTTTGCGGTAGAGAAGCTGAGCGAGATGTGTAAGGTTGAGGCTTAAGCCATGACTGTACAAATCATCACCACGGCTGACGGCTCCCACTCATTACTCAATTCCGATTTAGACGAGACCTATCACTCGCGGCATGGTGCGCTGCAAGAATCAGCCTATGTGTTTATTAAAATGGGTTTTGATTTTTTTCTTGCGCAACACAAACCCAAAAGCATCAACATACTCGAAATAGGTTTTGGCACCGGATTAAATGCATGGCTTACGCTGCAACGTGCCAGGCAAACTAATATTCAGGTAAACTACACCAGCCTGGAAACTTACCCGCTGGATAAAAGCATTTGGTCAAACCTGAATTATGCTGAAAGCGACAAACAAAGTTTTGAACAACTGCACGAAGCTGAATGGAACAAAGCGGTAAGCATCCACAAAAATTTTAACCTGCACAAAATTGAAGGCAGTCTTCAAAATGCTTCATTATCAACTATCCACTCTCACATTATTTATTTCGATGCTTTCGCGCCCAACAAACAGCCTGAGATGTGGGCATTGCCCCTGCTGAAAAAAGTTTGTGATACTTTATTGCCAGGCGGGGTGTTTGTTACTTACTGTGCCAAAGGCCAGGTAAAACGCGATTTGAAATCTTTAGGTTTAAGTGTTGAAAACTTGCCCGGCCCACCGGGGAAGAGGGAGATGTTGAGGGGGCTTAAGCTTTAATTTTGTTATATTTATATAAATTTCAGAATGCCGCTTATGAAAAACTGTATAACCATCTTATCCATGTTTTTTGCAAGTCAGGTACTTGCTCAGGAAATACTGTTAGACCGGATAACAGAAGCCAAATCATTAAAGCGTGGTAAGAAATATGATATTAAGTGGGCCGGACTCAGCGAAGCAGATAACCATCAACTACAATTGTTTAAAAATGATGAGCTTGTTTATGTTTGGGAAGAAGAGCCAGTATATGGTGTTTATCATGTTAAAATTAAGAGCAACATAAAGCCGGGTAACGGGTACAGACTTTATACTTTTAATACCGATACAGAAGAAAAATCAGCACCTTATTTAGTAGATATTAAAAGAAGAGTTCCGTTAGTTTATCAAACTGTTGGTACAGCCTTTATTACGCTCAGTGCAATATTGATTTATCAATCAACAAGGAGGTATGATTCCATCCAGTCACCTCCTATTCCATACGCTCCAGACCCTGATTGAAATTTATTATTCGATATGGGTTTAGTACTGCTTTCAGTTTTTCATCTAACGGATGGATTTCCGGAATTACAGTTTCAGCCTCAAAAAAAGCAATCCCGATTTTTTTACACTCCACCCTGCATTGCACCAAAAATTTGTCGTAGTAGCCTTTGCCATAACCCAAGCGATGGCCTTGCTGATCATAAGCCAAAAGAGGAACAAGCACCAAATCTAATTTTTCGGGTTCGCAAGGAATGCCTTGCTTAGGCTCTTGTATCCCCCAACTGTTTGTGTTCAATTGGTGTAAACCTTCAAAAAAATAATGTTCGAGTTCATTTTTTTCAGCATTCACTTTTGGAATGGCAATCCTGATGTGTGGATATTCTCTTCGGATGCGGTCGATAATCAGCCAGGTATCGGGTTCTCTTTTGCTGCTAATGGGCAGATAAGTGTGTATGACTTTGATAAAAGATAAATCGAAATTAAAGAAGAACTGCTCACAGATTTGCCGATTCATGTGCAGGTACTCAGCTTCTGAGAGCGCTGCACGTTTTGCTAAATAAATTTTTCTGAGTTCTTGCTTAGTCATTCAATGAAGGGAATAAAACCTTTAACAATTATTTTACTCTCTCTTTCCATGTTTCCGGATTTCTGTGACTATGAAACACAGCTAATACAATTACTTTATCATTATCCAGAAAATAAATCACTTTATATGGAAAGCGTTTTAAAAGACAAACTCTTACTTCTTTGTGCTTGATTTCATAAAGCAAAGGTTGTCGCTTCAGTTGATTTAGTGCAGCCTCAAGACTCAGCAAAAAGTCCTCACCCAATCCGGTTCTTATTTCCTCATACCATAGCCAGGCTTCTTCTATATCAAGTTTTGCCTCTTTGGTAATTTCAAGAATATGATTCATGAAGATTTTTTCAAGGAGGATTTAACCTCCTCCCATGTATAGGTTTCAGATTTGCCTTGCTTGTAGTTTTCTAATCTTCGGTCTATCTCTTTTTGCTGGGCTGCGGTTAGTTGACTTACTTCATCTTTCTCCGCCTCTGAAATATTGTCCCAAATCTGCTCTACCAGCAAAATTTTCTCAGCTACACTAAGCTCTAATATTTCTTTCAACTTTGGGTTCATATAGGTAAAGATACGACTAAAATTTAATCATAAACTAAAATGTGTAACCTGTAATCAAAAGGATTAAAATGTTGCAGCAGCTTTGCAATAAAAGCTTTGTCCTGCTGATAGAAATTTAGAAAATTATCTGTGCGTTCCTGTAAAGCACCATTGGGAAAGAGCGCATCTTTCACTGCTTCAACCTGACCAAGTTTATCTGATAATCTTCTCTTTTCTGCACGCAATAATTTCTGTTCTATCTTCTCCAGACTCTTAATGGCCTTACGGGTCTCCGCGGCCACCATGGGTTCCAGGGTGCTGTCGATATTAGCGGCTTTTGTTTTTAGTGTCTCAAATTCTTTGCTGATGATTTCTTTTTCTCCATTCAGTAAAATCTTATCGCCAGCTAACTTCAGTGTGATTTGATTAAAAAGATAATTTTTATCCTGGAAAAACTCTTCATAACCAAGTCCTGTCTTTTCCAGTTTGCGCTGCGTTGGGGCATCAAGAACCAAAGCGAAATTGCGGGGCATGAGCATAGGGAAGGTAGTTTTGTAATGTGCAAACATGCTTTTGAATTGCAGCCAATAAGCCACTTCTGCCGGTCCGCCCACATAGGCCAGGTTAGGCAAAATCATTTCCTGGTAGAGCGGACGTAAAATCACATTCGGGCTGAACTTTTCAGGATGTTCATCAATGGCCGCTTCCATTTCTTTTGCAGAGAATTTGATATCGGTATTCAGCACCTCATAATTGTTGCCATTTTTTTCAATACGTTCTCTCAACTGCTCATCGAGATAAAAGAAATTAATATCACGCGCAAAAACCTGTGCTTTGTAACCTTGCTTTTCTAATGCAGCATTTTGTTTTTCAATCAGGGTTTTGGCGCTGTGATTGAACAAATCATCCTTGATGACATCCATGAATAATCTCTTGAGCTCTTTATCATCAGCATCAATTACCAGTAAACCTTCTTCAGCAAAAAGTGCATTCACATAATGCCGGACTGCCTGGCTAAGGTTTTCATTTTTTAAATAGGCTTCTTTAAATATGCTGATGTCTCCGGGCAACTCATCGAGTAAAGCTTTTATGTCTTGAGTTTTGAATCTGCCAACAGCACCTTTTTGATTTGTTTCCCAGGTGTATTTCTTTCCGTAAAGTCTGAAAGATTTTATCTCATCAAAATCATGGTCTTCAGTAGCGGCCCAATACACAGGCACAAAATGGTAAGCGGGGTATTGTTGTTTTAATTTTTTACAGGTATTGATAACGGTAACAATCTTATAAATAAAATACAGCGGACCGGTAAACAGGTTGAGTTGGTGACCTGTTGTAATCGTGAAAGTATTTTTGTTTTCAAGCGAGGCGATATTCTGTTTTACAGCCTCATGACAATCGATGTGCTGGTATTGCACTTGAAGGGCATCGACTAAAACTTTGCGATTCGCGGCTGGATAAGTCTTACTTTTTTCCTCAAGCTGAATTTTGAAATTGGATATCTCCGGGAACTGGTTATAAAAATCTTTCAGTTGCGGTTGTTGCTTGATATAATCAAGAAAAAGCGGGGAGAATGAATGTGTATCCGCAAAGGCAAGGTGGTGAAGCTTCATGTCAACAACAGGTAGAAATAAAAATCATATCCCGAAATAACGCGAAATAATTCATAAGGTTAATCATCTTATCCTTCGAGTGGTTGAACCCCGTTCCGTCCCGAAGCCTCGGGGCTTCGGAAAATCGGGACTTCGAAGCGATTTTCCTTATAACCTCTGCGAGAGTCCCGGCAAAGCCGGACTGCTCGCAGGGTTTTATTTTACAGGACTGCCAATCAAATCAAATTCAGTACAATCCTCAATTTTTACATTTACAAAATCACCAATGCGCAAGTATTCTTTGCTTTTGATAATTACTTCGTTGTCAACTTCAGGAGAATCGGCTTCAGTTCTGCCAATGAAATCTCCGCTTTCTTTTCTGTCGACCAGCACCTTGAAAACTTTGCCTACTTTCTCCTGGTTCAGTTCAACAGAAATGCTTTGCTGCAGTTCCATCACCTCATCGGCTCTTTGTTGCTTAACTTCATCAGGTACATCATCTTTCATGCTATAGGCATGTGTATTTTCTTCGTGCGAATATGTAAAAATACCCAGCCTGTCGAAACGCGATTTTTCTACAAAGTCGAGCATATCTTCAAAATCTGCTTCAGTTTCACCGGGATGGCCGGCAATCAATGTGGTACGAATAGCAATGCCCGGTACTTTCTCACGAATAGTTTGCAATAGCGCTTCGGTTTTTTCACGGGTTGTTCCTCTGCGCATAAGCTGCAACATACGGCTTGCTCCATGCTGTAAAGGAATATCGAGATAATTACAGATGTTCGGTCTGGTGGCCATCACGTCAAGTACATCCAATGGAAAACCGGTAGGGAAGGCGTAATGCAATCTTATCCAATCAATGCCCTCTACATCTGCAAGGCGATTTAACAGCTCGGCCAAATTTCTTTTCTTATAAATATCGAGGCCATAATAAGTAGAGTCTTGTGCAATCAGCAATAATTCTTTGGTGCCATTCTTCGCCAGGTTTTTGGCTTCGAGCACAAGTTCTTCTATGGGTCTTGAAATATGTTTGCCGCGCATTAAGGGAATAGCGCAAAAAGAGCAGGGTCGGTCGCAGCCCTCAGAAATTTTTAAGTAAGCATAATGTGAGGGTGAGGTGATGATGCGTTCGCCAACCAATTCTTGTTTGTAATCAGCCTTGAATTTTTTAAGCAGCAATGACAAATCGCGGGTACCAAACCAGGCATCTACCTGGGGTATTTCTTTTTCAAGGTCATCTTTATAGCGTTGCGAAAGGCAACCCGTAACATAAACCTTATCTACAATGCCCTCATCTTTGGCATCTACATATCTCAAAATGGTGTCAACACTCTCCTGCTTGGCATTATCAATAAAACCGCAGGTATTGATGACCACAATATTGGCATCATCCCTTTTTGATTCATGGCTTACTTCTATGCCATTACCCCTAAGCTGGGTAAGCAATACCTCAGAATCAACCAGGTTTTTGGAACACCCGAGGGTTACAATGTTTACTTTGTCTTTACGTTTTCCTTTCGTTCTCACATCATTCAAAATCAGGGCTGCAAATCTACTAAAAATAAATCAGCACGGTTTTGGCTGATAAAGAGCCTTATATTTGTAGGCGAATGAAAGCATTTTTTCGGGCATTTACCTTTCTTTTTAGTGTTTGGCTACTGGGCGCCTGCGTAAATGAGCCTGATTGCTTGGATCAGCGGATAACAGATGTTCAGTTTGCCTTTCGCAAGATGTTTGATGGCCGTGCAGATACCGTTTTTATATCAGGAATACAGATTGAAGGCCGCCCTGAAATTTTTTGGCCAAACAGGTTAAGCGCTGGGGTAATAATGCCGATGAATCCCTATGGCAATGAAATCAGATATTTCATTGAGCAAGCCAGCGGAACAAAGCAGCTGGATCTTACTTATAACAGAAGATTGCAATTGATAACAGAAGATTGTGGTGAGCGTATTCTTTTGGAGGATGTTCAGATTGTGGCACATAATTTTGATTCAGTTCGGGTAATCAACCTTGAGCAGAGTAATCCGGTAGCCAGGGTAGAAATATTCCGGTGTCCGCAACCCCGCGATTTCAGGTTTATATTTCGCACTTTTGACGCTAACGATAATAAAATCAGTGAGCAAGTTTTAGTGGAAAGCATCTCAGCTAATTTTATTGAAGAGCCTATTTTGTCTAATGCTAACATCAGGGCAGCCAACCTGCCGCTTAATCTAAACGATGATGTGGCGGCTTATTATTTTGAATTTCCTTCTGGTGCGCGAGATACTTTATTCATTTCATATAATGCCTTACAAAGAAATTTATTTAAAGTCTGCGGGGCTACAACACTTTATAATCAGCTCGATGTAGTATATAGCACATTTGGTGAGACAGTAGTTGTGAGAGATTCTATTCGTGAACCAGCCATTATTAACATTGAAATTTTCAGGTAGCATCATATTAATTCTTTTAGTAAGTCTTATCTCTTCAGCGCAGGTAATACCCGATACCGTGCAATCATTTAAGCCTACCGGGATAAGAGTGGGCACTGATTTGCTTGTGCTTGGGAAATCATTTTACAAAGAAGGATTTTATGGTTGGGAAGTAAACGGTGATATTGATTTTAACAAGTACTTGTTTGCCATAGATATTGGCGGATCTGGAAGAGAGTTTTACCCTTTGGAAACAGGATTGTATAGTAACAATGGTGTTTATTTCAGATTAGGAGCTGATATAAATTTTCTGCAGAATGATCCGCAAGGAAATATGCTGATGCTGGGTATCAGATACGGGCGCTCAGTTTTCAATGAGAACTTGCAGATTACTGCAATTGATGACTTTTGGGGCGAGCAGTTTTTTGACCTTAACAATACCAATACTAGGGGTAGGTGGATGGAATTGACAACCGGACTTCGCGTTAAAATTTTTAAATACTTTATGTTGGGTTATACCGGCAGGTTCAAATTCTTCCCAAAATCTACCGCTGAAGGGGAACTGATAGCCTATGAAATACCGGGCTATGGTATTAAAGATTTGAATATCTACTGGGGATTTAACTACCAGCTATTTTTCAATATTCCTCTAAAATCTCAGAAGTAGTCTTATTCAAAGAATATTTCTGGCAATAAAAATGATCAGTGCAAAACAGGAAGCAACTGCAATAATTGCGCAAAGCAAAAATATATTCATACCAAATTTATGTGCTGCAATTGTTTGTGCTTCTGCTTCTTTACTCAGCATATCTAATGCGCGCAAAAGTTCTGTAGTTTTTTGATTAAGCAAAGCTTTTAAGCCTGTTTGCGTATATCTTCCAATTTCTTCTGAAACGCTTAAAAGGTTCTCAAAGCTTCTGATGTATTTATTAAAAACGATTTCAGCTTCAGATCCGGGCTTTAGTTTTGCAGAAGTTGCCATTGCATAATCCTGAAATTTTTTAGCGTAGGCAGCATCATCACGAATCAGATAATTTTTTTCGTATCTCCTGAGGTTTTGAAGATCAGATTGATTGATGGCTTTTTTATCCTCTATCTCATGCGCAATATCTCTCAGCTCCCCCTCTATACCATATCCTTTGTAACCTCTTACTTTATGCTTCTCTACTAATAATTTAAAAACAGAATCATAAGCAATCAACACACTATCTATGTGCCATAGTGCAGGATCAATGCCAAAACTCTCTTCATCTTCAACAGAATTAATTAACGTACGCGCTGCGGTAAGTATACTATCATGTTTCAAAAGAAATTTGCTGCTGCCTGTTTCAAAGAAGGCTTTGTTATTCAGATCAAAATCAAAAAAATCAACATCATTTTTGAAAAGCTCCAGGTTAAGCAATAAAAGCTTTTCTATGCTTTCATCAACTTTTCTGATTTGTTCTGTTTTTTCGAGCTGGCTAAAAGCAACAAAGCTGAGTATGATAAATATCATCATCAGCAAAGAGAGACTATAAACAATTTTTCCCTTGGTGTCTTTTGAGGCCATTATTGTGATTTAAAAGTTTTGCTTGGTAATAAATATCAACAAAGATAAAACCTGATTTCATTTAAGCTTATTATTTTTTGAATAAGGAATCTACAAATTCAGATTTACTAAAGACCTGCAAGTCTTCAACTCTTTCGCCAACGCCAATGTATTTAACCGGTATTTTGAATGCATCAGAAATGCCAATTACAACGCCACCTTTTGCTGTGCCGTCCAGTTTTGTAATGGCTAGTGCGCTTACTTCAGTTGCTTTAGTAAATTCTCTTGCTTGTACCATGGCATTTTGGCCAGTACTGCCATCCAGCACAAGTAAAATTTCATGAGGTGCAGCTGGTAAAATTTTTTGAATAACGCGCTTGATTTTACTCAGCTCGTTCATCAGGTTAACTTTAGTATGCAATCTTCCGGCTGTATCAATGATTATGATGTCTGCGCCAGTATCAAGGCCTTGTTTAATGGTATCATAAGCTACGGCTGAAGGATCTGTGTTCATGCCCCTGGCTACAACAGGTACGCCTACTCTTTCACCCCAAAGTTTTAGTTGATCAACCGCTGCTGCCCTAAAGGTATCTGCGGCACCTAATATTACTTGTTTGCCTTTTGCTTTATACTGTGCCGAAAGCTTGCCGATAGTAGTTGTTTTGCCCACTCCATTTACACCTACTACCATAATTACATATGGTTTTATTCCTGATGGAGTATCAAAATCTGCAAGATCTATGGTTTTATTTTCTTCCAGCAGAGCAGCAATTTCTTCTTTCAGAATATTATCGAGCTCTTTTGTGCCCAGGTATTTATCTCGGGCCACTCGCTCTTCTATGCGTCTGATTATTTTTAGTGTTGTTTCAATGCCAACATCAGAGCTGATCAATATTTCTTCCAGCTCGTCAAGCACCTCTTCATCAACACTTGATTTTCCTGCAATAGCTTTACCTAGTTTATTAAAAAAGTTCTCTTTAGACTTTTCCAAGCCCTTGTCGAGTGACTCTTTTTTGTCTTTAGAGAAAAGTTTGCCCAGAAATGCCATGGTTTAAAATTTTGTATTGATTGAAAATAAAAAAAGTCCCGGAAGGGACTTTCAAAATTAATGTCTTTCAGGCATTATTTCTTCGCCAGTACATCCTTAACCATATCGGCAGGGACAATTTCTTCTTTAAAGGTATAAGCACCAGTTTTATCTGATTTTACCGCTCTGATCACTTTCGCGAAGTTTTTACCTTCTCCCTTCTTAAGAGTTGCAACAACTTTCTTTGCCATGATTACTTAATTTCTTTGTGAATAGTATATTTTTTCAAAATAGGATTGTACTTCTTAAGCTCGATGCGCTCTGTAGTATTTTTCCTGTTTTTTGTGGTGATGTAACGAGACATGCCGGGCATACCGGTTGTCTTATGTTCGGTACATTCTAAAATCACCTGAATTCTGTTCTTGTTCCTTGCCATTGCTGCTCAGATTTAAACTAATACGTTTCCGTTTTTTCTTGCCTCTTTTAATACAGCAGTAATACCCTTCTTATTGATGGTTTTTAATGCTTTTGTAGACAATTTCAGCGTAATCCACTTATCCTCTTCCGGAATATAGAAACGCTTCTTTTGAAGGTTCGGGTAAAATCTACGCTTAGTCTTATTGTTAGCGTGAGAAACATTGTTTCCTACCCTGGGCCTTTTACCTGTTATTTGACAAACTCTAGCCATTTTTCACAATTCGTTTTGCCCTCAAAAAAGGGACTGCAAATATCGTTAAAAAGGCCTCAAAATTCCAAAATACCCCCAAAATAAAAGTTAAGATTCAAAAAAGGCCTTTTGGATAGCTTCAGGGCTGATTTCATCAAAATCGGCAATCACCAAATCGGCATTTGGCATCTCATCGGCAGTATGGGTGGTGCTTATTCCGACCACTTTTGTGCCGGCAGCACGTGCCGCTTTCAGGCCAGACAGCGAATCTTCAAAGACTATACATTGGGCAGGAGGCATCCCAAGTGCTTCGCAACATCTGATGTAAATCTCAGGGTCGGGTTTTCCTTTATTCACATGAGATTCGTCCAGGATAATATTGAAAAAAGACTCGGCTTTAATCGCTTTGAGAGTGAAATCAACATTTATTCGCGGAGCCGATGTGCCAATAGCTACTTTAATGCCTGCTTTAGCCAGTTTTTCCAGAAAACCATGTAACCCCTGAACGGGTATAATATCGTTTTTATAAAGTTCCTGATACAGCAACTCCTTTTCAATGGCATAATCGCGAAGTTTCTCGGCCTCCAGGTTCCCGCCAAATAAATTGCTGATCCACTCTTTATTTGTTCTTCCGAAAATACGTTGTTTTAATTCTTCTTCTGTGAGATGAAATCCATATTTACTGCAAAAATTCTGTAGGGCTATTTTATGATATGGGTTACTGTCTATCAGGACGCCATCCATATCGAAAATAATTCCGAAGTTATACTTATTCATAGCGCGCAAATATAACTAAACACCAATAGCCCTTTATTGGCAGTTTCGGCTGTATAGGTTAATTGCGTAATTTTGAAGCATTAATTCTGCACCAATCATTTCAGTTTATGCAAGTAAAATCTGTAAGTACAAGTCAAGAAGCCATTACCCTTGAAGACAAACATGGGGCACATAACTATCATCCACTTCCGGTTGTACTGGCAAGAGGCGAGGGTGTTTTTGTGTGGGATGTTGAGGGTAAAAGATATTATGATTTTTTATCTGCTTATAGCGCAGTTAACCAGGGTCACTGTCATCCAGGCATAATTGCCGCATTGGAAGAGCAAGCAAAAAAACTTACACTTACTTCAAGGGCTTTTTACAATAATATCCTTGGCGAGTATGAAAGATTTGTAACTGCCTTTTTTAGCTTCGATAAGGTATTGCCTATGAATACCGGTGCTGAGGCTGTAGAAACGGCCATAAAAATTGCACGCAAATGGGGGTATGAAAAAAAGCAAATTCCAGCAGCTGAGGCTCTTGTAGTAGTTTGTTCTCAGAATTTTCACGGAAGAACCACAACCATTATTTCTTTTTCTTCTGATGCCGGTGCCAGAAAAAACTTTGGCCCATATACTCCCGGATTTGTGAGCATACCCTATAATGATTTGAATGCATTAGCAGATGCATTAAAAAATCAAAACGTGGCGGCATTTTTAGTAGAACCCATACAGGGTGAAGCGGGTGTAAATGTACCTGCAGATGATTACCTGGAAAAGGCAGCCGCTTTGTGTAAGCAAAACAATGTTTTATTCATAGCCGATGAAATTCAAACCGGTATTGCACGTACGGGTAGTTTATTAGCTGTTTGTGGTAATTGTAGTTGTGAAAATAAATGCGAGCAGCAAAATACTTATACTAAGCCAGATATTTTGATTCTTGGCAAGGCACTTTCTGGTGGTGTTTATCCGGTATCAGCTGTGCTTGCTGATAATCATATCATGAATGTAATCACACCCGGAACACATGGTTCTACTTTTGGGGGCAATCCGCTGGGTAGCGCTGTTGCGATGGCGGCATTGAATGTGATTTATGATGAGGGCCTCATTCAAAACGCACGCGCCCTTGGTAAAATTTTCAGAGAGCGCATGCAAGCGCTTGCAGCAAAATCAGAGTTAATAAAATCAGTAAGGGGTAAGGGCCTGTTAAATGCTATTCTTATAAATGATACCCCAGAAAGTACTACTGCCTGGGATATCTGCATGCAATTGATGCATAATGGTTTGCTGGCAAAACCTACACATGGCAACATTATTCGATTGGCGCCACCCCTGGTGATGACCGATGATCAAATGCATGATTGCTGTGATATTATTGAGAAAACAATTTTAAGTTTCAAGAAGTAATCCACTTAAGTACGTAGCTTAAAATACCGTTTTTATGGTATTTAATACCTGAAATTTATACCTGAAATTTCAGGTATGGAATATGGCTTTTATTCTGAATCGGGCTTAACCAGGCTATTGCTTACTGAGGAGGCAATTCGAATGATAAGAGGAGATGAGACAGTTAACATCTCTTACTCGTTTATCAAGGAGGTAAGATTAATAAAAAGGCGAGATCACTTCTGCATGAAACTTATTCTTGATAACGGTTCTTCGCTGGATATTCCTAACTATTCACTTGGGCAAGATGGCGATCGAAAAGATCAATCAAGGTTATACAATACTTTTGTAAGGGTACTTCATATGTATCTTGAGCGCAAATGCAAAATTGATTATATAGCTCAAACCAAACCCCGGAATTTATATATCGCCCTGGCAGCATTACTGATCCTTATCTCGGTATTGGCCATTTCCTTTATTCATATCACAGAGATCACAAATTATTTATCTGTTGTAGTTTTTGCTTTTATTTTGATTTCTGTTACTATCTATTTAGTCTACAATAGTTTGGGTGCAAGTCAAAAGTATGAACCCAATAAAATTCCACTTAAATCACTTCCTGATAATCTCCAATATTGATAAGGTTAGATAGTACCCATTCTTAGAAAGATAGGAAGTTCAACTCTTAAAGGTGTTGAACCTGGCCAAAATGCTTCAGCCCTCGCTATCAACTCATCTACAGGATTAACTTGATGTTGCAGCATATAATGCTGAACCGCAGACCATGTATTTAAATATCCTTCAAGTTGAGCCAGTGTCCAATCTTGCTCTATTGAAAACTTCGGACATTCGATTTTCATATATGGGAAGGGAATATCTCTGTATGCATTTTCGATGTGTTTTCTTTCTGGGGCCCAATAAGCGCCAATGGTATTGAAATAAAAATCATGAATCAATTTATCGAGCTCATCGTTTATGCGCAGTAATTCATATCCCCAGGCAGCAATTAATGCACTTGGCCTGGCTACTCTTTTAACTTCTATATTAAATGACTCAAAATTAAACCAATGCAAGGCCTGTGCAATCGTAATCAAATCCACAGAGCGATCAGGCAATCCTGAATTTTCAGCCCGGCATTTAGCATAACAAACATTTTCAATTTCTGGAGCCTCTGCCAGTTGCTTCTCGCTGATATCAGTAGCATACACACTTGTGAAATATTTTGAGAGCACCTTAGCTACTTGTCCGTTACCGGTACCAACATCCCAGGCCAGACAATTATCAGGAATATGCTGAAGAATGAATTTATACAGTGCCTGCGGATACTCAGGTCTGAAGGTTTTGTACAAGGCTGAATGAGCAGAAAAAAGATCTTTTGATGACATAGTACGATTTAACAAAAAAGATTAAAAGATAAGCTCATTTACGGTTGATTGGCCTTTATGTTGCTTAAGCATCTATTAAACTCAATGCTTTGTCTATAAATACGAAAAATGCTTGTCAATTTATTTTTTGCTTGTTTATTTACATGATGTTTTTGTTGGCATGAAAAATTGGACTCTCATAGTCGGTTTATTACTTGCGCCTTCTCTTGCATTTACACAAGAGCTTGACGTATTGTTAGACAGTGCTGTCAAATCTCAGGTTAACAGCTACACATATTTTTCAAAGGCAAATTCAATACTCAAGACAAATGCAGATTCATTAAATTTTCTGCAAGCAAAAACGGAAAGGGTATATAAAGAAGGCTTAAACGATTCTGTTATTTATTTCGGGAAACTCTACATTCAGAAACTGAAAGATGAAACCATTAAGCAGGATGCCATCTTCATGGCCAGGCGGTTAAGCAGAACTTATATTAATCAAGGTGTTTATGAGTCTGCATTGGAGTTTGCACAATTGGCACTCAAATATGCCGAGCAACTGAATGATGCCAACAACATTGCTTTTCAATTGGCAGATATTGCTGTGATTTATCATGATTTTGAAGATTACGAAAATGGCGTAAAGTATGGAAAGCTTTGCTTTCAGAGGGCAGTTGAACTTGGTGCAGAAAGTCAGCATCAGGCCTTTTGTTTAAATGCCATAGCCATCAACTTTGATGATTGGGCTAAACCCGATTCAGCTCTTTACTATCATTTCAAGGTTTTTGAATTAGACCCCATGCCTGATTCTCTGTCTATTCAATTTACTTTTAACAATATCGGCAATACCTTGATGAAGAAAGGGGAGTATGCCAGGGCAGAGCCATTTTTTGCTACCTCACTTAAGCTGGCCAGAAAGCGCGCAATTCCTTACAGGTATTATGCGCTTGCAGGTTCATTCACAAACCTTGGCCAACTCAAGAGCAAACAAAAACAATATGCGCAAGCGAGTATTTTTTTTGACAGTGCCTTGCATTACTCTTTGAAGTCCAACAGTCTTGAAAAAATAAGAGATACTTATTTTGATATTTACACTTTCCATAAAGAGCTGGGTAATTTTGAGAAAGCACTGTCTTTTCAGGATAAATACTACACCTTAAGAGATTCCATATTTAGGATTGAAAGACTCAAAGCAGTGGGTGAAGCAGAAGCAAAATATCAGTCTGCCATAAAAGATAAGCAGTTGCTTGAGCGTGAAGCTGATTTGCTGGAAAAAGAAACACGCATAAATCAGATAATCATTATTGCAATTTTTCTGCTGATAACTATTGGCTTGCTTACTATCATTTTGCTGCTGAACAGAAACCGCTTCAAAAAGAAGCAGGAAATTCTGGAAAAGGAAAAAGAAATCCACCTGAGAGAGGCGGCCATTCAATCGGCCATTGCTTCGCAAGAAAATGAGCGAAGACGTTTTGCGCAGGATTTACACGATGGCTTTGGTCAGCTCATCTCCGCACTCAGATTACATCTTGACCAACTTGACCAAGAGAAAAATCCGGAAAATAAAATGCGAATCTTCGAAAAGACAGAACAACTGATTGAAGAGATGCATAAAGAAATCAGGAACATTGCTTTTAATTTGATGCCCACCGTGCTGATTAATCAAGGTCTTACTGCAGAGCTTGAGGAATTTGTTTTGCGATTAAACAGTGCCGGCAAGGTTATGATTAAGGTAAGTCAGTTTGGAATAAATGAAAGACTTAGCGAATTGCAGGAAATTAATTTGTACCGCATTGTGCAAGAATGGACCAATAACATCTTAAAATATAGCGCTGCCGACAAAATCGACATTCAACTGGTACAGCATGAAGATTCACTGACACTTACGATTGAAGATGACGGAGCGGGTTTTGATATAGCCAAGCTGTATAGCAGTAAAGGAAACGGCTGGAAAAATATGCAGTCGAGAATAAATCTAATGCAGGGTAAAGCAGATATTGACAGTAGAGAGGGGCAAAATGGAAGCACCTTGATAATTGAAATTCCTTTGCAACATACTTTTGCAAAACAAATATCAGCTGAATACTTGAAAGAGGGGAACTGAGAATACCCAACAGTACGGATGGTTTATTAATTTGTGAACAATTTGATTTGTTGCTATGAAGTTGACATTTTCATGGCATTATTTTTTAGCTGATAAATCAGTGAGTATGATGAAAACGCTTTTGGTTGATGACCATGCCATTTTACTGGATGGAGTTCGCGCTCTGCTTGAAAAAGAAGAAGATGTAAGCATTGTGGCAACAGCATCTTCGGCAGAGCAGGCACTCGATTTACTCAAACAGCATCAACCCGATTTGTTGATTACAGATTTCAATCTGCCCGGTATGGATGGCCTCTCGCTCATCCGAAGGGTAAAGAAAATCTTTCCGGAAATTAAAATCATTGTGCTGAGCATGCACGATGAGACTCACCTGGTAAAGGAAATATTGAAAGAAGGTGTAAATGGTTATATCCTCAAAAAAGATTCGCATAAAGAGTTAAGCGAAGCGCTTCAGCAAATCAGAAATGGTAAAGTATTTCTAAGCGATGAAATCAATAAGATGCTAATCCGGGGTTTAAACTTTCCTGATGATAACAAATTACTGAGCGAGCGTGAACGCGAAATTCTTAAACTCATCGCTAAAGAGTATTCCAACAGGCAAATTGCAGAAGAATTATTTATTTCTGAGCGTACTGTAGAGACACATCGCAAAAACATTTTCAGAAAAACAGGCACAAGCTCTCTGGTAGGCCTCATTAAATTTGCCTACGCCAATAACCTCATTTAATACATTCAAATAAGCCTCTTATCCGTGCTGGTGGGTATACTGATTTACCCCCTTGTTCGGATGTTTTTACCCTGCTAATTCTCCCAACTTTCGGAAAGTAAAAAGCCACAGATGCAGCTCACTAAATAAATTGTGCCGCTAATCTTATGGCTAAAAAATGTGAATCTTAAATTTTAATCTGAGAATTATGAAACGGAATTTGCTTACGTGGGCATTGCTGTTGGTCTTGTTACCAGTGAGTGCTCAAATTGTTTTGGAAAAGGAGGTTGACCTTACCGGTAAGTCTAGGATGAGAGGCTACCTCGGTAATCTCATTGTTGACGATGCCAAACAACAGTTTGACATGGTGTTTGTAACCAAATCAACGGGAAGAAGTGTGAAATATGAAGTCTATCAATTTGATTATGACTTTAACCTGCTCAACAACTTTGAAGAAGAAGAAGCAGTGAGTAAGTACAAATCGCGCAGAAGTAAATACAGGGGTGTTGATTTTGAGGTGATTGAAGGCGTAAGCTGTGAACCTAACAAGATAGGTAAACTTGTATTGAAGAAAACAGAAACGGAGTATAGCTTCAACTGGTGGAGAGGACAGTATGAAATAACCACGCGTACACGTGGTAAAGAAAAGCCTAAGGAAATTGATGAAGATGGTAATACCAAGAAGAAGTTAATATACACAGCTCATAAAGACGACCCTTTGAATGGAAAATTGTTAGCGCTTGGCATGGTAAACCCTGGCCAAATGAAATACTTAAAAGAGGCTGAACGTGAATTTGTATTAATGGAGGTGGACAAAGACTTAAACATCACAACTAAAGACCCCATTACATTTAAACATCCGCAAGCATTACTTTATAGTGGCGTAGTGGAAGATACTGATGATTGGGTACTTGTGTTTGCTCCTTATGGCGGCCAGGGTTATGGAAGTGTTGCAGATAAAGATCCTACCAACCTCACATACATCAAGGTAGATCCAAATGGTAAGGTGAAGGAGCGTTTCAATTTTAACACAAAAGCAAATCTCTGGGTTATTTTTGATATGGTTCCTGTTGGTGACGACATCTATCTATATGGCATGGGAAGCATTGACAGTCCCGATAAAAAATATACCCGTCAGCCTTATGCATTAACTACAGATGTATTTACTGCAAGCTTCGATTATGCCATGCGTGATGGTCAAATTGAAAATCAAAAATACCAGCATCTGCAGGTGGTGAAGATAAGTGGAGGCAAAGCAGAATTTGTGTCAGCTACTTCCATTGCTGATATCAATGCAGCAGGTGCAAAACCAGATTCGCAAAAGAAGTTGAAAGACTTTAGTGGAAAGCAGTTCGTATTGAATGGATTTAATGTTACTTCTTCAGGTGATATTTTCATCAGCGGTCAGGATTTTACATTAGATGCAGTTGGCCAGGTACGCGGCAGAGTGTATAAAGACATGTTTATGTTTCACCTTGATAATACCGGAAACTTCAAGCGCTACTATGGCGTGCAAAGCACGGCAAAATCAGCTGGCTTGCTTGGTGGTGCCGGTGGAGCTAAATCATTTCCTTCTGAATTTTCAATTTATGAAGCGCCCAATGGCAAAGATTTATACTGGAATGTTTTCCTCGTAAAGGATATTGATGTTGATTGTGCAAAGAGCGAAAGTGTAAATCTTTTGGCCAATACAAAAACAACTACAACTACTTGCTCTTACACTCCACTATTCCAGGGCAGGTATAGCAAAATTGATATAGCTTCAGGAAAAATTGATGACTTCAGTGATTTTGGAGGAAAGAATTTTTACCTCTACATAGACCTTGAAGACGGAGGCAAAGGAAAAGATTTCCCGTATTTCAGAATAAACGGAGGTAAGCAAATTGTATATGTTGCGCGTGAGCGTAAAGGTGCCGGTGGTACCGACCGTTGGGGAAGCACATTATGGTTTGGTAAGCTTGACCCAAATAATTAAACATGATTATATAGTTGCTTTAATCTGTACATTGCAAGAAAAGGTTTGGGGAGAAATCCTCAAACCTTTTTTATGTTTTGTATGCTATATTTCGACATGGAATATCGCATAGACCTCTTTGCCCTCTTTATTCTGCTGGGAATTGTGCAGGCTATTTTTCTTTCATTCTTTTTTTTCGCTAAAGAGAACAGAAAAAATCCGGTTAATCTTTTGCAGGGCTGGTTATTGCTGGCCATTGCCATGCCCATGATAGAAATTTTTCTGATGTACACAGGCTATATTCAGCACGTACTGCACCTGGTCGATTTCTCAGAGTCTGTTGCTTTGGCCATTGGCCCGCTTTTTTACCTGATAGTGCTTACCTCTATTGATGGCAGACTTCCTAAAAATTATTATTTGCATTTTATTCCTTTCGTATTGTATTCATTTTATCTCTTGTTTTTCCTTACGCTGCCAGAAGATGCCAAGTACAATGCCTGGATAGGTGCTTACCATCCTGACTTGCCCCGGAAAGAAATTATTTATCCACACTCGCATGATCCTATCGGCATCAGGTCAAGAATCACAGAAATTACATTGGCTTACCTGTTCATGTATGCTATCTTTTGTTTGATTGCCACCATCAGGGCTTTTCGCTTCAAGCAAGAATCTTTCTGGAGGCCGCAATCGAGAGTCTTGAAATCATTGCAGTTGGGTGTGTTCCAGTTGCTTTCTGTTACGCTTGTAGTTTTTATCGTTAAACTCCTGAATCTGCATGATACCGGAGACCATTTGTATGCGGTGTATATTGCCCTGATTGTTTACCTTATTAGTTTTACCGTAATCAAAAACTCCAGTTTTTTCAAACCGGCTTCACTTACAGAAAAAGAGAAATACAAAAGCTCCTCACTTTCTGAAGAACAGCAGGAGATTCTGCTTCAGAAAATCAAACAAATCATGCAGGATAAAAAGCCTTTTTTGAATGCAGATTTTTCTTTGCCAGACCTGGCGCAAAGTATTGGCACAACTGTCCACATCACCTCACAATTGATTAACGAAAATCTGAATCAGAATTTTTTTGAATTCATCGCAGGCTACCGGATAAATGCTGCAAAGGAAATATTGCTGAATGAACCTTACCTTAAAATTGAAGAAGTAGCTGAGCGTGTGGGCTATAATTCAAAATCTTCATTCAACACGGCATTTAAGAGAATTAGCAGACAAACCCCTTCAGAATTCAAGCAACAGCATGCTGCAGGATAAATTTCTTCCGCAATATCAGTTTAGCGAAAAGCACAGCATTGAAATAAACGCAAATGCTGAACAAGTGTATCATGGTATTTTGCAAATGAATTTTTCTGATTCATGGATTATTGGTTTGCTCTTTAGATTAAGAGGCTTGCCATCGGGCAGCATCCGCGGCATTGAAGGCCTGAAGGAAATGGGTTTTACTGTGCTCGAAGAGAAGCTGAACAAGGAAATCATGTTTGGCCTTGTTGGACAATTCTGGAAAGCAAATGGCAATATTCAAGTGATTAGCCCGCAGACTTTTTCTGAGTTCAATCAAAGCGATTTTGCCAAAACCACCTGGAACTTTGAAATCATCCAACACGATGATAAGCGCATCAGGTTAGAAACCGAAACAAGAATTCTCTGCCTCAGTGAATCAGTACGTAAAAGATTTTCCCGCTACTGGTTTTTTATAAGACCCTTTAGTGGATTAATACGAATGGAGATTTTGCGCATAATTAAAAAAGGAACAAAGAAAAATTCAGTATAAATCATACTGCACCCTTATTCAGGAATACGGTAAGAAAATTTCGTACCTGTAAGTGTTGAATACCCTCAATGTCGCCTTCTGCGTATTCATCCATGCTTACCACAATTTTCGGATAATTGTCTTCAATCAAAAGCAGGTTTCCAAATTCACGCTTACGGGTTGATTCATCGCTTACTGAATAAGCAACCTGTACATAAAGTTTTTCGCCTCCTCTTTCGCAAACAAAATCAACTTCTTTGTTTTGCAATTTCCCAACAAATACTTTGTAGCCTGCGATGAGTAAATGCAACAAGACTATATTTTCCAGGATTTTTCCGATATCCGTTCCTCTGTATCCAAGCAATGAATGTCGCAAGCCAAGGTCCTGTAAATAATACTTCTGGCCTATCTCAAGTATTTTTTTTCCGGCAATTTCTGATCTGCTGATTTTTTGAACAAGGAAAGCCTCTTCAAGATGAGCCAGGTAGTTGAGAATAATATTGGGCGAAACCGCTACTTTCTGCGATTTCAGAAAATCACTTATATTCTTTGCCGAGAGCAAGCTTCCAATATTATCAGCAACATAGTAAACAAGACTTTCAAGCAGGGCTATGTTTCTGATTTGATGCCTTCTGGCCACATCTTTAAACAAAATGGCTGAATAAATATTTTTCAGGTATTCATATACAGTTTCGTCACTGAGCGGAAGATTAATCAAGTAGGGCATCCCACCGTAGCGGCAGTAAAGATTAAATGATTCGGCATTGTTGGGGCGTTGATGAAAATCGAGAAACTCCGTGTAACTAAGTCCGTAAACCTTTATTTCAATATATCTTCCACTAAGAAATGTTGCGAGTTCACCCGAAAGCAGGAAAGCATTGCTTCCCGTTATATAAATATCAAAATTGTTTTCAGCCAAAAGACTTCTCAAGGCTTTTTCAAAGTCTTCGATATCCTGTATTTCGTCAACAAAAAGATAATTTTTTACCTTGAGCTTGTGGTGATGTTTAGCATAAGCAATCAGGTCTTGATAGGATTTTACATTTTCAAATTCGTATAACTCTTTGTTGATGTAAATGATATTGGCCTTGGTATTTTCTGCTTTTATTTCATTTATGATTTGCATAAGCAGGGCGCTTTTGCCTACCCTCCTTTGCCCAACTATTACTTTGATAAGATTTTTCCCAACAAAAGGTCTGATTTTATCAAGATACAATGTGCGCTTTATGATTCCTGGGAGCATATAAAGTTTTAAGTATACTTAAAAGATATACAAAATTATAAAAACTTTTAAATATACTTAAAATAAAAAATAAGAGATTATTATGCTTTTAGATATTTGATGGATTAAATGGAAAGAAAGCTCAAAGTCTTTCTTCAAGTATCTTTCTTACCTCTTCTGCATCCGGGTCAACAGCTAGTATGCTTCCATCACGGTCAATTAAAAACACCCCACCTCCTGCAAATGAGAGATTGTATTTGGGCCATATTCCATATTTATCATCCAAATCCACCAGATTGAGCCAGGTCCATTTTTCTTTTTTGATTCTGTCCTCCATCTTCTTTGTGTCTTTCGATTCCCTTGCAACGCCAATTATATCAAAGCCTTTGTCTTTATATTCCCGATAAACAGGAAGCATCGTTCTCGTTTTTGCAATACAAGGTCCGCACCAGGTAGCCCAAAGATCAAGTAATACAATATTGTCTTGTTTAAGAGAGGAAAATACTTGAGGGTTTTTCTTCAGATCATCTGCAGTGAAGTCTAAATACTTCCCACCAACTTTAATCTGATCGCGACTATTTAAACCTTCACCGATATTTTTGGTATAGATATGTTCTGGAAATTTTGCAGCATACTTTGGGTAGCTTTTCTTGATTAAGTTCAGCATATATTCATCTTCTCCCCAAAAAATGAAGTCCTTTTGCATTAGAAAATATGTTGCAATAGAAACATTTGCTGAGATATAATCATATTGCCAATCTCTTGCTTCATTTATCATTTCTTTAATCTGTGATTGAAAGAAACTTAATTTTTCGGGATTTGATGCATAGAGATTAATACTATCGTTCAGCGACTGAAATCTGCTGGACGGAAATTTTGAGTAAAACAAATCGAGATACTCATAATACATTTTGTTGTCTTCGCCTCCTGTAATTTTATTCTCGCGAAAACGATCTTTGGGATATAGGGTAAAATTAACCTCACCTTTTGCAGGAAAAAATGTAATTGGAATCCAAGCGCCTTTTTGATGTTCATCTTTAAAAGTTAATTCATAGGCTTCTGTTTCAGAAAATTTCAAGTCATACTCAAATGAATTGTTGTTTATAGGAATCTCGATTGATCGGATTCTCATATCATCAGTAAATTTGGATAGGATAAGCGCCTTACTTTCTCTGTCAATAATCTTACCCTTTAGCTTGCAGGTAAGCTCTTGCGCAGTGAGTGGAGAAACTACAAAAGCCAATAAACAGACAAAATGAAATCTTAATACAGTAATTTTCATAACAATCTCGTTTTTACCTAAGTAAAAATAAGACCTTCTCCGAAAAATTCAAGGATAAAATACTTCAGTCTATAACCGGCAACACAAAATTATCCAGCGCGCTGGGCAGCGCGATCGTTTTTTCTATCTCTTCTGTTGTGCGTGGCGCCAGGTGTGACAAGAGTTCATAGCCATCTTTTGTAATCAAAATATTGTCTTCTATGCGCACGGCAATGTTCCACCACTTAGGGTCGCATTTGCTGTTTTCAGGAATATAGATGCCTGGCTCTACACTAATCACCATATTTTCTTCAAGTGCTTCGTAATTTCCCCTGTCATGCACAGCCAAACCAATATGATGCGATAAACCATGCGGATAATATAAATGTCTGTCGGTTGGACTTTTAATAATTCCTAATTCGGCTAAACCTGCATTGATCACATTGCGCGAAATGGCAGTCATCTCAGCAAAAGTTGCCCCAGGCTTGCAAATGGCAAGCGCATCATTCTGTGCTTTCAGCACCAAATCGTAAATCAGTTTTTGCTCTTTGCTGAATTTACCAGAAGCAGGAATGGTGCGCGTAACATCGGCCGTATAGCCATGATATTCTGCGCCCAAATCCATCAGCACCATTTCTTTTGGATGAATAGCCGGTTTATAATTTTCAACATAATGTAAAATGCATCCGTTATGTCCGCCACCCACAATAGAGGGATAACCAATATCTTCTGCCTGGTATTTCTTGAATACAAATTCATGAATGCCTTGTATCTCTCTTTCTGACATCCCCGGCTTCATGGCTTTCATCACTTCAACCTGACCAATAGCAGAAATATTTACAGCTTTTCTCAGTAATGCAATTTCTTCGGGTGTCTTAATACCGCGCAAATCGTTCATGATATTAACTAAAGTTCTGGTATCAAGATTTTGCGGTTTGGGCTCAGGACTTAAAGTTTGCACGCTGGCATCAGGATAGCCGGCCTTTGTTTTGAATTGTTTGATCAAATCAAAAAGATCGGCCGGGTCATTAGGGATATCGCGTACATCATTGAAAAAATCAAAGAACAACACTTTATCAAATTTGCCGAAATCGATATTGTAATTGGCAAATTCCCGGTTGTTAAACACCTGCTCAAAACCGAGCCTGTCTTTTGTGCCAAGTTCTCCTAACCTTCGGCCATCCCACATTTCTCTGATGGGATTACGCGGCTGTACGAAAATGATTTCATCATATTGTTTGTTTTCAGGGCCTGTTTGCTTGTCTTTAAAAACCAGTAAAACTGCATGAGGTTCTTTATAGCCAGTGAGGTAATAAAAATCAGGGTCCTGATGATAAATGTAATCTACATCATTGCTTCGGTTGCGCACAGCATTGGCAAAAAACACAGCTACTGAATTTGCAGGCATTTTTTCGCGAAGTGCGCTTCTGCGCTCTTTGTGCCAATCTTTACTTAGAAAATCTGTTGGTAGTTCCGGGGTTTGGGCTAGCACAAGAGTGCTGCTAATAAAAAGACAGATAATAAGTACTTTCTTCATGTTATTAATTTTACTCAATTACTTAAAATGTATTTTATTTTTTTCAACTGGTTTTATGAATGGTTTTTATTCCACACGACTGAATTCAAAACCGCTGAAAGAAACTTTTGAAACCTGCCCTAAGGCATTTAATTCAAATTGTACCGGCCATTCACCGCGCCAGCTTTTTTCAAATTGGGTAACAAAAGTATCATAGTGCCAGTGCTTAAGCTTTCCGCTCAGGTAATTATTGGATGTGAAAACGAGTTGATCACCCTCAACTTTTATCAACAGGTTTCCATAAAGTTTATCTCTGTAATTTCCGGCATAAGCCTCAAGCGCCAATGATGGTTTGGTATCCATCACTCTTTTTGATTTGAAATCTTCTGTTCGCTTTTCACTTGTTAAACGGATCTTTTCATACAAATCAAAAAATTCTTTGTTCCAGTCCCGGTTTCCGCCAAGGGCAAATAAATCAAATGCCTTAAACATGAGTGCATGGCGAAGCTCTACATGATCATAATTACCGAAAATGTAGATACCCAAATTTTCATCGGGTAATTGGGCGTTCAGTGCAATTGATCCGGGCAGGCTTCCGGTATGATAGTTTATTTTTCTTCCTTTATAATCTTGCTGAAACCAACCCAGGCCATAGCTTGTCCAGTTAGGCTTTGTAATTTGCGCTGTTGGATAAAACTGGTTAATGGGTATCAGAATTTGTGGTTTAAACATTTCTGCCCATGTATTGGCGCTCAGCAATCTTCCGCCTGCAAACTTGCTGCTGTCGAGCATAGCTGTTACCCACTTACTCATATCTGCTATACTTGACCATACGCTACCGGCAGGACCAATCTGGTCTGCGCTCAGGTGATCGATCACCATAATTTCTCCGTTCACTTTATAATGTGCCCTGGTTTGGTTGCTGTCTTTTACATCTTTCAATAATGGATAAGTGTTTGTCATGCCCAACGGCATAAATACTCGATCGCGAATAAACTGATCCCAGCTTTGACCGCTCGCCTTTTCAATTACTTTGCCAGCGGCCAGGTAAAAAATATTTTGATACGTATAACCAGCCCGCAATGAATATGAAGGCTGCACATAACGCATTTTGTGTAAAACCTCTTCTCCAGAAATGTCCATCAGGCCCCACAAGAAATCAGTATTACCGACACCGGTATTATGCGTAAACAAATCGCGCACTGTAATTTCTCTTGTCACGTATGGATCATACAATTGAAAATCAGGAAGGTGATTAATTACCTTATCGTTCCAGTTCACTTTACCTTCATCAACCAAAATACCCATGGCTGCTGCAACCATAGCTTTGGTAGTTGATGCACAAGCAAATAGGGTATTGGCATCAACTGGTTCATTTGTATTTATTTCTCGTACACCGTAACCTTTGGTAAGCAAGACCTTGCCATCTTTAACAACAGTAACCGCAATGCCTGGAGCTTCCCAAACTTTTTGCGCATTGATGATATAGGCCTCAAACTCTTTTACTTTTTTATCAAGCGAATTTGATTTCTGTGCAAAGCTTGTTGAATAAACAAAGCATAGCAGGATAATAAGTGTGCGCATAAGTGTTATTGTGTTAAAGTTGTTTTTCTAAAATTACAAACTCCAGGGGCATTTTAGGTCTGCCGTAGCGAGGATCAGTAAACACAAAGGGCTCTCTTTTATCTGTTAAGGTATACCCATGTCTT
>DAOLDI010000002.1:0-22856 GCA_035327445.1 Cyclobacteriaceae bacterium
GGAGGTATTGCCGGTGACTTCCCGATTTGTGTAGTGCCTATGCTGCACCAGGACCTTGAACGCGATGGCGTGCCTTTCTGGAGCTACTTCTGCCAGATAAGCGATTCAACCACAAGTTATGGTTCATATTCAGGTGCAGTACCCAATGAAAAAATAACCTGGGGTAAACTCAGCATAGATACACCTAAGTACATCATAGAATCAGATGCCTCTATTGTTGCGCCTTTGATTTTTGCATATGTAATGGACTGGTAAACTAAACCACTTGAACGATGGCCAAAAAAAAATACAAACTTCAACTAAGACATCTGCAACTATCAGATTATGATAAACTGGTAGAAAGCATGCGAGCTTCATACACCAACATTGGAGGTGTGTGGCGGTACGAGCAAATTGAAAAGTTGATCAGTATTTTTCCAGAAGGCCAGTTGTGCATAGAAGATAAAGGCCAGTTAGTTGCCTTTGCACTCACCATTATTGTCGACTACAAAAAATATGGTGACGATCATGATTACATTTCAATCACCGGCAACTACACTTTCAATACACACGATCAGGAAGGCGATGTATTATATGGCATAGAAATTTGTGTCGATCCAAATTACCGCTCACTGCGCTTAGGCAGAAGGTTGTACGATGCGCGCAAAGAAGTTTGTGAAAAACTGAACTTACGCGCCATTGTTGCCGGGGGCCGGATGCCCAACTATGCCAAGTATGCTAAAAAATATAAGCCTGATGAGTACATTCGTAAAGTAAGAGACAAAAGCATTTATGATCCTGTGCTTACTTTTCAGTTGAGCAATGATTTCAGGGTTAAGAAAATTCTTACCGATTACCTTCCGCAGGATGTAGACTCTAAAGCCTTTGCCACACTAATTGAATGGAATAATATTTATTATGTGCCAAGAACAAAAATTTTTGGTGATAAACGTACCTATGCGCGCATTGGTGTAGTGCAATGGCAGATGCGTAATGTTAGCGATCTGAAATCTTTGTTTGAGTATGTAGAATTTTTTGTGGATGCCGTAAGTGGTTATGATGCTGACTTTGTGCTGCTGCCAGAATTCATCAACTTCCCCATGATGGCACAATACAATCACTTAGACCCCGCAGGTGCTGTGCGGGAAATTGCACAATACACCGAAGAGATCAGAAATAAATTTTCTGAGTTTGCTCTTGCTTATAACATCAACATCATTGCAGGCAGTTTACCCATACTTGAAGAGGGTAAACTGTATAATATTTCTTATTTGTGCCGCAGAGATGGAACCTGGGATGCACAGTATAAAATTCACATTACACCCAGTGAGCGCGCAGAGTGGGGAATTGTTGGCGGTAATGTGGTAAAAGCTTTTGATACTGATGTATGCAAAATCGGTATTTTGATTTGCTACGATTCTGAATTTCCAGAACTCAGTCGCATACTGGCCGATCAGGGCATGAAAATTTTGTTCGTACCATTTTCTACCGATATGAATTCCGGCTACCAGCGCGTACGGATATGTTCCCGCGCCAGAGCAATTGAAAATGAATGTTATGTAGCCATTGCAGGCAGTGTGGGTAACTTGCCCAAAGTAAAAAATATGGACTTACAATACGCACAATCTGCTGTGTTCTCTCCTTCCGATATTTTCTTTCCCACAGATGGTGTAGTAAGAGAAGGTGTGCCTAATACTGAAATGGTAATTATTGCCGATGTAGATTTGAACGACCTGAAAGAACTACATACCCGGGGTAGCGTTCGCACCCTGCTCGACAGGCGAACAGATTTATACCAGGTCAATTTTGTAAATAAAGCATAAGCACTTTTAAATAAATGAAGCTCGACAACCTACTCATTGAGCAAATCAATGAAGCAATTGAAAAACTATTTGGCCAAACCTCTCCTGCCCCTATAAAACTTCAGGCAACCAACCAGGAATTTGCAGGCAGCCATACCCTGGTTTGTTTTCCATTTACCAAACTCAGCAAAAAAGGCCCCGAAGAAACCGCTCGCATGATTGGCGATTACCTGGTTGCCAGTACACAATTGGTTGAAAAATATAATGTAGTGAAAGGTTTTCTTAACCTTGAATTGAAAGATCAGGTATGGATAAAACTACTCGCAGATATTTACCAAACTAAAGCTTACGGATCAGCCCCAAGCAATGCTGAAGAAGTTGTTGTTGAGTATTCATCGCCCAATACCAATAAACCTTTACACCTGGGCCATTTGAGAAATATTTTTTTAGGGTGGTCTGTTGCAGGAATTCTGGAAGCCTGTGGATATAAAGTGCATCGCGTGCAGATCATCAATGACCGCGGTATTCATATATGTAAGTCGATGGCGGCCTGGAAAAAATTTGGTAATGGAGAAACACCAGAGAGCAGCGGCATAAAAGGCGATAAACTGGTTGGCAAATATTATGTAGAGTTTGATAAAGCTTACAAAAAAGAAATTGCAGAGTTAGTTGAGAAGGGATTAAGTAAAGAAGAAGCCGAGAAGCAAGCACCCATCATGCTGGAAGCAGCAGATATGCTGCGCAAATGGGAACAAAAAGACGCTGAAGTATATGCCCTTTGGGAAATGATGAATCAGTGGGTTTATAAGGGCTTTGATGCAATCTACAAACAAATGCGGGTTGATTTCGAGAAGTTATATTATGAATCAGACACGTACTTATTAGGCAAAGAAGAAGTATTGAAAGGATTGGCGCAAGGCATTTTCTTTCAAAAAGAGGATGGCTCTATTTGGGTTGACTTAACTGCGGATGGACTCGACCAGAAAGTTTTGCTGCGATCTGATGGAACTTCTGTTTACATGACCCAGGATATCGGTACTGCTATTCTTCGTTCAAGAGATTTTCCAGCCATGCGTAAAATGGTGTACACGGTTGGCAATGAACAAGACTATCACTTCAAGGTACTATTTCTGATTCTTAAAAAATTAGGTTATACCTGGGCCGATGGTTGCTTCCATCTTTCTTATGGTATGGTTGATTTACCGTCCGGTAAAATGAAATCGCGCGAAGGAACTGTTGTAGATGCTGACGACCTGATGGCCGAAATGCTAGAAGAAGCTGAAAAGCAAACCCGCGAACTGGGTAAAATCGAGGACTTAAATGAGCAGCAAGCACATGAACTTTTCGATACCATTGGCATGGGTGCATTAAAATATTTTTTGCTAAAGGTAGATCCGCGTAAGCGCATGCTTTTCGATCCGAATGAATCCATACAACTACAGGGGCATACAGGGCCCTTCATACAATACACCCATGCACGTATACGCGCGCTTTTACGTAAAGCAGATGAATTAAAAATCAGCATTCAAACAGATGCTTTTAAAGCAATAGAAAATTTACTTGAAACTGAACGTGAAGTCATCAGCCTCTTAAATCAGTATCCGGCTAAAGTGCAGGAAGCAGGCAAAGAATACTCCCCCGCTATCATCGCCAATTATGTATATGATCTGGCTAAAGGATACAACCGGTTTTACCAGGAGGTACCTGTTTTTAATGAGGCTGATCAGGGTAGATTGCAACTGCGCATTGCCTTTTCTAAAGTGGTGGCGCAAACAATTTCGCATGCAATGGGTTTATTGGGAATCAATGTTCCGGAAAAAATGTAATACTTATGAAAACTATCAGCCTTTTACTATTAAGCTTTATTTTATTCGCATTCAACTCATCAGAAAAAATGAATAAGCTTTTCGAATTTAAATTACCTGCCATTGATGGTAAGGAAATTGATTTTTCGCAATACAAAGGGAAAAATCTCTTGATTGTAAATGTGGCTTCCAAATGCGGTTACACGCCACAGTATACCGATTTGCAAAAACTGCATGAAACCTATGGTGATAAAGTTACCGTGTTGGGATTTCCAGCCAACAACTTCATGTCGCAAGAGCCGGGAAGCAATGAAGACATTGCGGCTTTCTGTCAGAAAAATTATGGAGTAAGCTTCCAGATGTTTGAAAAAATTTCTGTGAAAGGAAAAGACCAGCACGAATTATACACCTGGCTAAAAGACCAGAGTGGAAAAGAACCCAGCTGGAACTTCTGCAAATATGTGGTTACGAAAGATGGTAAAGTGCATTTCTTTGCTTCATCAGTAAAACCCATGGATAGCCAGATACTTTCATTAATTAATTAATAATTGATAAATAATTATTGAGATGCTTCGCTTCTAAATCTCAATTTTTAAAACGGTTATAATATGATCAAACGACTATTATCCATTAAGCCCTATTCAATTGATTTCGGATTGCTGGTTTTAAGATTAAGCGCAGGAATTCTTATGCTTACCCATGGCATGCCCAAGCTCATGAACTTTGCAGACAGAATGGACAGGTTTTCTGATCCATACGGACTGAGCAGTCCGGTTTCTTTAAGCCTTGCCGTTTTTGCCGAAGTGTTTTGCTCCATATTTCTTGCTTTAGGACTGTTCACAAGACTTTCATTAATTCCACTCATGTTTACCATGTTTACGGTGGTATTTATTATACATGCCAACGATCCTTTCAGCAAACAAGAGTTGGGCCTGCTCTATTTGCTTCCTTATATTACTCTTTTCTTTACTGGCCCGGGTAAGTATTCTATAGATAAATTACTGTTCAATAAATAATTTATATTTATTTGGATGTAAATAAACCTCAAAAGCTCAGGCTAAAATGAATGTAGCTGTCTGGATCAAAGCATTCCGTTTGCGCACATTGCCGCTGGCACTTTCTAGTGTAGGCATGGGCGCTTTCATTGCTGCCTGGAGAGGTTATTTCGATTTAACTATCCTGACACTTTGCATCAGTACTACCATTTTTTTACAGATACTTTCAAACCTTGCCAACGACTTAGGTGATTCCATACATGGTGCTGATCATGCGCAACGTGCTGGTCCGCAGCGCGCAGTACAATCAGGAGCCATCAGTAAAAAAGCGATGAAGACTGCCCTTATTATTTTTGTAGTACTTAGTCTGGCCAGCGGATTAAGTATGTTGTTGTATGCCTTCAGCAATGATATCTCATCACTCATAAGTCTGCTGGTACTTGGTATACTCTCTATACTTGCTGCCATGACTTATACCATCGGAAAAAAACCTTACGGTTATGCAGGCCTTGGAGATTTTTCGGTTCTCATTTTCTTTGGCTTTGTAGGCGTAATGGGCAGTTATTATCTCTTCGCAAAATCGATTAGCCTCGATTTGATTTTACCCTCACTTACCAGCGGTTTACTTGCTGTTGCTGTACTTAATGTGAATAATATCAGAGATATAGAATCCGATCGAGTGGCAGGCAAAAAATCTATACCGGTAAGAATCGGTAAATCCAAAGCAATTAAATACCACTGGTCACTATTGATTCTGGCAGTTTTATCTACCTTGACTTTCAGCTTGATACACTATACTGCTTATGTACAATTTATTTATGTTGTACTCATTCCTGTGATTTTCATGATTGGTAACAGAGTAAGTAAAGCTGAGCAGATAGACCCCTATCTTAAGCAAACTGCTTTAAGCTCATTTCTCTTCATGATTCTTTTTGGATTAGGGTTGCTGTTGGCCTGATTAAAGTTTGAAATTCCGGGTCTGAGTCTTTATTTTTGATAAAACTGATTGTTTGATTTTTATGGCCTCAGCTAAGAAAGTTCACCTTCAATGTTTATTCTGTAAAGGTTTAGAGAAATCGCTTTTCTGCGGTTTAAGTAATGAAGAGCTGAACGAAATAAGTGAAAACAAAACCTGTGTTACCTACAAAAAAGGACAAACCTTATTTTACGAAGGTACCCGCCCTATGGGTCTTTTTTGTGTGAATTCAGGAAAAATCAAAGTATCTCGCATGAGTTCGCAGGGTAAAGAATACATATTACGCATATCGAGTCCAGGAGATTTTTTAGGTTATCGTGCCTTACTAAGTGAAGAACATTATGCTGCTTCTGCTACTGTAATTGAAGATGCACAGGTTTGCTTCATTCCTAAATCAGATTTTCTTAAAACATTACAAAAAAACCCTGCCTTTTTTGAGCGCATGATGAAAGCGGTTTGTCATGAACTGGGTGTACTTGAAGAACGCGTGGCTGATCTTGCTCAAAAATCTGTACGTGAAAGATTAGCCGGCACACTTATCATGCTTAAAGACACTTATGGTCTTGAGAAATCAGATCATAACAAACCAGATCTAATTGACCTGGCGCTTTCAAGAGAAGACCTGGCCAGTATAGTAGGTACTGCCACAGAAACTGTTATTCGTTTGCTTTCTGAGTTTAAAAATGATGGACTCATCTCTATGGAAGGCAAAAAAATTAAGGTTTTGGATGTAAAAAAGCTGGCCAAAGAAGCTGATTTCTACGCTTAGTCTCCGCCTAAAAGCTGACATAAATCATATTTCGCTTTGATGGCTATCATTAGCCATCTCTAAATTCTACCCGTTCTTTGTTTCATAGAAAAGGAGTGCTTTAAGGCATATGAAAACAGGTAGAGGTGTATTTCAAAAAGCTAAATTTAATTACCATGAAAAAGATACTAGTACCGGTCGACTTCTCAGAAACATCTGAAAATGCTTTCGACTTTGCCCTGCAGCTGGCAGACAAAACAAAAGCTGAGCTACAATTAGTACATGTGATTGATGTGGTTGATATGGTGGGTATGAGCCCTATGGGATCAGGCGTGTCTGCTGTTTGGCTAGATAACTATGTACAGGAATCTGTTGCCAAAGCAAAACAGGAAATCAAAAAACTTGTAAGTAATGCACCTGCGCATGTACGTATTGATTCTATTGTTGAAGTTGGCAACATTATGGGTACCATCAGAGATGCCATTAAAGATAATGAAGCTGACCTGGTAGTTATGGGAACTAAAGGTGCATCTGGTATGAGAGAAGTACTTGTTGGTTCTAATACTGAAAAAGTAGTGAGGTATGCACGCTGTCCGGTTATTTCAATTAAAAAGAAAACCGATGTAAGCAGCATTAAGAATATAGTATTCGGACTTGGCTTAGAAGGTGTACCAGAAAGAGTAGTGCAAAAATTGAAGCAATTACAAAGCGCATTTAATGCCACGCTGCACCTGGTTCATGTAAATACACCAACCGGATTTGAACGTGACAGAAAAATAAAAAGAGGTTTGGAGCAGTTCGCAATGCGCTACATGCTTACTGATTATACTATTAACATCTACAATGAATTTTTTGAAGATGAAGGCTTAATCTACTTCGCAGAAGAAATAGGCGCTGATATGATTGCTGTAGCAACCCACAGCAGAAGCGGTTTGGCACACCTGCTGGGAGGTAGTATTGCTGAAGATCTAGTAAACCATGTTAAAAGACCTATTTGGACTTATTCTTTGAAAGCAGATGACTAAGAAAATATTATTCGGAATAGATGAGCGCCTCAATAACCTGGAAAACCTGAAAAGGTATTCGAAAATATTAAACCAGGAAATTAAAGCAAAACTTATTGGTGTTTACCTGGCCGATTTCGCGCATCAACCCCAGGCACATAATGTATCTGAAGATACCATGGAACTATCAATAGATGATGAAGTGAAATCTACTCAGGCAATTGAACTTGAACTGCAAGCACATAAACTTAATATTGATTATAGGTACTACCGGGCTTCTTCTGATCATGAGAATCTTTTGATTAATCAAAGTTCATTCGCTGATCTCTTTGTAGTTGACGGCATATTTGTTAATGACTTTTTAGCGCCTGCAGAAAATGATTGTACCCTATCTTTATTATCTAAAATGAAGTGCCCGGTATTATTAAATGCCGATAAATTTAATCAGACAGATGATATTATCATTTATTTCGACATGCATGAAAGTACCATTAAGGCTATCAAGAGTTTTGCTGATTTATTCAATCATATAATAAAATCTTCTAGAACCACCAGTGTGTTTGCCCTGTCACCTGAAAGTGATGAAGAAATAGAACTTGAAAAAAACCTGATGAATTACCTGATTGGTACATTTAAAAATGTTGGCATTCAAATGACTGACAGGTATGCTTTGGAAAAAGATTTAGGCAGGCACCTGACATCGGCAGAAAAACCCTTACTTATTTCAGGAAAGAAAGGAATTGATTTTATTTGTCAGACAGTAATAATGAAAAAAATCCGCGATCAGTTCATGCCCGCTTTTTTTGCCTGAATAAATGTCTGAAACGTTAACAGCCAACAAAACAAAGATAACTTGCAGCCATTGCGGTGACACCTGTGCCGATGAGCATATCTATGCTCATGAAAAAGATTTCTGTTGCAGAGGTTGCCTCACCGTGTATGAACTTTTGCATGAAGCTGGCTTAGAGGCTTATTATGATTCAGAAAGTATTCCGGGTATCTCTTTCAGGTCGCGTACAAATGATGAGCAGTTTGGCTATTTAGATCATCCCGATATTCAACAAAAATTGCTGGCCTTTAACACTAAAGACTTTGCACGCATCCATTTCTTTTTGCCTTCCATTCACTGCAGTTCGTGCGTATGGCTACTCGAAAATTTGAACAGGCTAAATGATGGTGTAAAACAAGTACAGGTAAACTTTGGTAAACGCGAGGCTAACATCAGTTTCAATCCCTCCATTATCAGCTTAAGAAAGTTAGCCGAACTGCTGCATCGCATTGGCTATACACCACAAATCAGCTTAGCGCAAACAAAAAAAACTACTCAACCTAAAACTGTACAACGCATCGGTTTAAAAATTGGTATAGCCGGATTTTCTTTTGGCAATATCATGCTGCTTAGTTTTCCAGAGTACCTGGGAATTGATGGTTTACATGATCACATCAATCAATTTATTGGCTACCTCAATATACTGCTGGCGCTGCCAGTGTTTTTGTATTGCAGTATTGACTATTACAAATCTGCCTGGAAAGGTCTGCAACAAAAATTTATCAATATTGATATTCCCATTGCTTTAGGTATTCTCACTTTATTTTTCAGAAGCAGTTATGAAATTCTAAGTGGTACTGGTGCAGGTTATATGGATTCACTGGCCGGCCTGCTCTTTTTTCTGCTGATAGGCAAATGGTTTCAGAGTAAAACTTATGAAGGGCTTGCTTTCGACAGAGACTATACAGCTTATTTTCCATTGGCTGTAACAAGATTAAGCAAGCAACAGGAAGAAATTGTTTTGGTTGATGATCTTAAAATTGATGATACCATTCTGATACGTAACAATGAAATTATTCCGGCTGATTCGACTCTGTTAAGCGAAGCTGCTGCTATTGATTACAGTTTTGTAACTGGAGAATCGGCACCAGTGCCCTGCAAACAAGATGACTATATTTATGCAGGTGGCAGACAAATAGGAGGAAGCATTCAACTGAAGGTAACAAAAGAAAGTAACAGAAGTTATCTCACCAGCCTGTGGAACAATGAAGCATTTACCAAAACTGAAAATTTACAAAGACATCGCGCCATTGATAAAATCAGCAAGCATTTTACCATCATCATTTTAAGTATAGCATTTGGCGCAGCTATATTTTGGGCATTAATAAATCCGGCAAACATTTGGCAAGCCTTTACTGCTGTGCTCATTGTGGCTTGCCCCTGCGCACTGGCTATGGCTACTCCTTTTAGCAATGGTAATGTGATGCGGGTTTTTGGCAGAAACAAATTTTACCTCAAGCACGCAGATGTTACCGAACGCTTAGCAGCAGTGAATGCCATTGTGTTTGATAAAACCGGAACCATTACCGCGGCTACAGCCAGCAAAGTTGAATACCATGGCGAGCCCCTAAGTAATGCAGATCTATCTCGCATAAAGGCTGTAGCCTCCAGTTCTTTACATCCTTTAAGTAAGCGCATCAGCGCGGCCATTGAAGTATTAAAATCTAAAGAAAGACTCAGCTCAGTTACTGAAGAAGCCGGCAAAGGCATACAGGCTGTGGTTGGGGATGTAAGGGTTAAATTAGGAAGCCCGGATTATTGCAATGCAAATAACCAGGAACATAGCGCAACAGATACTACAAAAGTTCATTTGAGTATTGATCAACAATACAAAGGATATTTTGCCATCAGCAACAGTTTACGCCCCGGCTTAAAAGATTTGATCAAAAACCTGAGCAGCAAGTATAAACTATTTGTCTTATCTGGCGATAATGAAGCCGATAGAACCATATTGCAAGCAGCATTTCCAATTGCTACTCCCTTGCATTTTCAACAAAGTCCGCAAGACAAACTGAATTTCATCAATCAATTGAAAAATGAAGGAAATACCGTGATGATGTTAGGTGATGGTTTAAATGATGCCGCAGCCTTAAAAGCAAGTGATGTGGGCATAGCCGTAATTGATGATACCAGCAACTTCTCTCCTGCCTGCGATGGCATAATTCAAGGTGAATCACTCAGCAAGCTGAAAGAGTTTTTGGACCTAAGTAAAAAAGGCAAAGGAATTCTCATCAGCAGTTTTGTACTTTCATTTATGTATAACATTGTTGGGTTAAGCTTTGCAGTTGCCGCCATGTTAACACCTATCTTTGCTGCTATACTTATGCCTATCAGCAGTATAACGGTGGTAAGTTTTACAACGCTAAGTATTGCCTTGTTAGCTCAAAGAAAAAAATTATAAGATGGATATCATCATCGGCCTCATTCTCATTAGTTTAATTGTTGCCCTGGCCTTTCTGTGCATTTTTATCTGGGCCATGAAGAGCGGACAGTTTGATGATACTGAAACACCCTCTATGCGCATACTTTTCGATAACAAGAAAATAAGCACACGTAAAAAAGAAGAAGCGCATAAAAACAAATCAAAGGAATAAATAGTCCGCTATAATACCTAATGTTTATAAAACCCGTCAGACCGCTCAAAAGCTACAGCCAGGGAGCGGTCAATCGGGTTTACTACTTTATTATTTTTCATAATTGATTATGATTCCGGCCTATCAGTATTACTTTTAACAATTATTAAGTAAAAAATTTCCAGTATGAACACAGCAACAAATACAGGCATGCTGCAGGCGGGCTGCATGAAAAATAAAACCATCATCATCACAGGTGGTGGCACAGGTTTAGGCAAATCTATGGGCAAATATTTATTGGAGCTGGGTGCCAACCTGGTGATCAGCAGTCGCAAGCAAGATGTAATTGATAAAACTGCCGAAGAACTTACACAGGCAACCGGTGGCAAAGTGCTTGCCCTTCCTGCAGATGTGCGCAAATATGAAGAAATTGAAAATGTAATTAAATCAGCAGAAGCTGAGTTCGGCCAAATACATGGTGTTCTTAATAATGCAGCCGGAAATTTTATTAGTCCTACCGAACGGCTTTCTCACCGTGCATTCGATATTGTTGTTGACATTGTGCTAAAAGGAACATATTACACCACCCTCGCAGCCGGCAAGAACTGGATCGCAAAAAAGCAATCTGGTGTATTTTTAAATATTGTAACTACTTATGCCTGGACAGGCTCAGGTTATGTGGTGCCCTCCGCTTGCGGCAAGGCGGGTGTATTGGCGCTTACCCGCTCACTCGCAGTAGAATGGGCCAAGTATGGTATCCGCAGTAATGCCATAGCACCGGGGCCATTTCCAACAGAAGGCGCATGGAGCAGGTTGTTGCCAGGCGATTTGGTAAAGAAGTTTAACCCTGCCGAACGCATTCCTTTGAAGCGTGTAGGCGAGCACCAGGAACTGGCTAACCTGGCAGCATATTTACTTAGCGATTTTTCTTCTTATGTCAATGGTGAGGTAATTACCATTGATGGTGGCGAATGGCTGCGCAATGGCGGAGAATTCAGTCACCTGGAGCAAATACCAGAGGCCATGTGGGACGAACTTGAAAAAAGAAAAGGAAAATAAATCAGACTTTAAATTTCACCACAAATTCACTGCCTTTAGAAGGCTCGGTGAATAATTCAATTTCACCTTTCAGTCTGTCGGTAAGAATTTTAACAATAGCCAGTCCCAAACCATTTGAGCTTTCACCTGCTGTTGGCCTTGCGCTTAGCTTTTTAAATTTCTGATATAAGTATGCCTTGTCTTCATCCGTAAAACCCTGGCCTTGATCTTTGACGGATATAATTAGGTACTCATCATCTTTGAATGCACGCAACAAAACCTCTGATTCTTTAAATGAAAACTTTATAGCATTAGAGAGCAGGTTATCAATAATGCGTGATACTAAGTAAGGATCAATACTGATAGTAAGTATCTCTTGTAATTCGGCTTTCAGATTAATTTTCTTTGCTTCAGCCGCAGCTGAGAATAACTCAATACGTTGTCTGATTAGTTGATTAACATCTACCTCTTTCAAATCCACTTTACTTCTGCCAGACTCAAGTGCATTAACATCAAGTAAATCACCAATCAATTCAGAGCTTGCTCTTAATTCATTTTTGATTAAGGTAAGATATTTGCGTTGCTCTTCATTCATATCACCCCTCATTTGAATCAGGTCAGACAAACCTTGAATTCTTTGAATGGGAGATTTCAAATCGTGCGCAACAATATTTACCAACGTATCTTTTTCATTATTCAAATGCAAAAGATCTTCATTTTGTTTACTGATCTGCTTACTCTGCTCCATTAACTTTACATTATCTCTGTTGCGTTGTTTATTATTTTGCCACAATAGAAAAGCAGTAACGGAAATAATAAGTAGAATAACAGACAAAGCTATACGTTCAACTTTTCTTTGCGCTAATTGCGCATTGAATCGCTCTTCATTGGCCTTCAGTATTTCCTTTTCCTGCTCACTTTTATCAAGCTCATGCCTGAACTCCATACGCTCTATCTCTCTGGTAAGGCCAACATTTTGCAATTGCTCTTTTAATATCAGATGCTTATTTTGATATTGAATAAACTTTTCTTCCTCTTTCTTACTGTTTGCTATCTCTGATTTCAATTGCCAGGCATCTCTTTGAATAGCAAGATTATTCACCTTTTCTGCTTCTCTCAATGCGCCTTCAACATATAGCTCTGCAGAATTGTATTTTCTCTGTTTAAAGTAAATTTGAGCCAGTAATAAGTTCGCCCTTAACATCAAACGCTGATTACTTGTGTTCTTTAAAATATCATAAGCCTCTGTTGCAAATTCTTCTGCAGGCTCAATATTTCCGGTAGACAAATAAAGTTCTGCAATACCCAGGTTAATCTCGGTCATGCTGATCGCATCATTAATTTGCTCAGCAATTGAATCCGCAAGCATTAAATAATTTAAAGCTTGTTCTGGCTGCCCGATATCTTTGTACACAAGACCTATTTCAAAGTAGGCTGATAACAAAGGGCGCGGATCTCCCAGTATTTGTCTGTATTTAAGTGCCAGTTGAGAAGCTTCCAACGACTTCTTTAAATCATTTTGCGACCTGTAAAGCGATGAAAGACTGCGATGCACATAAGAAAGTCCGAGCTCATCTTCCGTTTCTTCCATTAAATCCAGTGCCTGCATAAAAAAATTAAGCGCTCGACTTAAATCACCCTGGTCAAAAAATAATCTGCCCAGGTTATTATAGCCATAAGCCAACTGAACCTTGTCGCCTTCTGCTTCAGCCGTTTCAATGGCTAAATTGTGGTATTCATAAGCTTTTGTTACTTCACCTTTGTAGTTATAGGCCAGGCCCATGAAACTCAATGGTTTCGACATCCCCTTTTTTATTCCCCTTTGAAGACCAAAATTATAAGCCTTGTTACAGTAATAAATTGCACTATCGGGATAAGAAATGCGGTACTCAAAGCCAATTTGGGTTAGTAATTCAAAGGCTAATTCAGGTGAGGCTGCTGGAACTTGCCTTTTTAAACTATCGATAAGTACCAGGTGTTGGGCCGCAGCTACCAGGGGTAAACTCAATAGAATGAGCAGAAAAGATTTTCTGAAAGGCACCACTAACATTGATTAAAGCTGTTTAAACACAAGATTAACTCATTCAAGGTAGAATTTTTAATTAAAAGCATCTAAAACCTTACATGAGATGAGGATTATACTTTACCGTCTTCTCCCTCAATAAAATTCAGGTCGCGGGCAAAGGTTTCGGAAATGGTTCTAAGCGCTATTAATGCGATGATAATGGTGATAACCCCTATGGCCAGTGCGCTGTAAACAATACCTACATATATGGCCAGGTACTTAAAAGATTCGGTAATGGGTACAACAGTACCCCGAATAAAATTGGGAACAGAGGTAGCTACTGTTGCCCGCAAATTGGTGCCAAATTGCTCGGCTGCTATGGTAACAAACAAGGCCCAATAGCCAACACCAAAGCCCAGTAGTACGCTCATGAAGTAAAAGGAAGTACTTGTTCTAACCGGAATAATGAAGTACAGTATGATGAACACAAAAGTGAGCAGGATAAAAAACAGGACTACCTTCTTTCGGGATTGGAACCACTGACTTAATAATCCACTGCTCAAATCGCCCAGAGCCAATCCAATGTAGCTGAACATAACTGCCTTACCGGCCACAATCGGATCGGCATAATTCAAAGCGACCCCGAACTCAGGTGAAAGTGTAATCAGGATACCGATGACATACCAAATGGGCAGGCCAATCAGGATGCAACCTATAAAACGTTTGAACCTGGAAGGATCATTAAATAACATCATGAAATTACCCCGCGAAATTTTGCGCTCCTTCAGGCGCATAAACACGCCCGACTCAAACACGCTTACTCTTGCAATAAGTAAAAGCAAACCTAAACTACCCCCTACCCAATAAGCCACACGCCAGTCGAACAAATCGGCTGTAAAATAAGCCATCACAGCTCCAAACATACCAACACTAGCTACCAGGGTGGTTCCATAGCCCCGCATACGTGCAGGCAGAATTTCAGCAACCAGGGTAATACCTGCGCCCAACTCACCGGCCAGGCCTATACCTGCAATAAATCTGAGTATAGCGTACTGTGGTAAAGAAGTAACAAAACCATTGGCCAGGTTGGCCAATGAATACAACAGAATTGATCCAAACAGTACGGATAATCTTCCTTTTTTATCGCCCAGAATTCCCCATAAGATACCACCAGTTAGCAAGCCAAACATTTGTATCTCCAGCAACAGCGTTCCTTTAGTAAGTAATTCCTGACCTTCAAAACCAAGTGTTTGCAAGCTGGGTATTCTCACAATGCTGAAAAGCAATAAATCGTATATGTCAACAAAATAACCCAGGGCAGCAACTACTACCGGAAGACTGAAAAGTTTGGAGAAGTCTGGTTTTTCCATGCGAAACAAAGCGTCAAAATAGAATTTTTTTCTTCACGCAATTCCGAGCTGTTCATCTTTTATACCATTGGTCAAAATGCTGCTGATTATTTCCAAAGAATACCTCTAAATTAAGATGCTTAATTCTTAAACCTATGAAAAAATATCTCTTACTCATTTTAATTGCATGCGCAGTAATAACAGAAAATACTGCACAACGCAGACCTGCCGGCAGCACTACTACTGCAACTGTAAGCTTTGACGAACAATTATACAAAGGTCTTGAGTGGCGCAGCATTGGTCCGTACCGTGGCGGCCGTTCGGCAGCAGTTACGGGAGTACCCGGCAAACCTAATTTGTATTATTTCGGATCTACCGGTGGCGGTGTTCGGCGCAGCACCGATGCAGGTAATAGCTGGGAATGTATTTCTGACGGATACTTTGGCGGATCTATAGGCGCAGTAGCCGTTAGTGAGTGGGACAATAATGTGATCTATGTAGGAGGCGGAGAAAAGACTGTACGCGGCAACGTTTCTTACGGCTATGGTGTACACAAATCAGTTGATGCCGGCAAAACATGGACACATATTGGTTTACCCAATTCAAGACATATTTCGCGCATACGCATTCACCCGCGCAATCCTGACCTGGTTTACCTGGCTGTAATGGGTGATCTTTTTAAACCCACACAAGAACGCGGTGTGTACAGAACCATAGACGGAGGCAAAAGCTGGCAACGGATTTTATTTGCCAATGCAGATGCCGGTGCGATTGATCTTATACTTGATCCCAACAATCCGCGTATTATTTATGCCAGCACATGGCGCATTCGCAGAACTCCGTATTCTTTAGAAAGTGGAGGTGAAGGTTCAGCGCTTTGGAAATCAACAGACGGTGGCGATACCTGGACAAACATCAGCGGCAATCGCGGCTTACCTAAAGGCACCTGGGGTATATCAGGCATTGCAGTATCTCCTGTGAACTCTAATCGCTTGTATGCCATCATTGAAAATGAAAATGGAGGAGTGTTCAGATCTGATGATGGTGGAGAAAGCTGGAGAAAAACCAACGATGACCGGAACCTGCGCCAAAGAGCCTGGTACTATACCCGTATTTATGCCGATACACAAGATGAAGACAAACTGATTGTAGTGAATGTTAACTACCATACTTCTAAAGATGGCGGCAGAACATTTACATCTGCAAGTGCACCACATGGTGATCACCACGATTTATGGATTGCCCCTGAAGATAATCAACGCATGATCATTGCAGATGATGGAGGCGCTCAAGTAAGTTTTGATGGTGGCATTAACTGGACAACCTATCACAATCAACCAACGGCACAATTTTATCGTGTTACTACCGATAATCATTTTCCTTACCGCATTTACGGTGCACAACAAGATAATTCTACCGTGCGCATTGCACACCGTACAGATGGTTTCAGTATTGATGAGCGCGATTGGGAGTCAACTGCAGGTGGAGAAAGCGGACACATCGCGGTTGATCCGCGAGATAATGATGTAGTGTATGGTGGAAGTTACGATGGTTTTCTCACACGTGTAAATCACCGCAGCGGAGAAGTGCGCAGCATCAATGCATGGCCTGATAACCCGATGGGTCATGGAGCAGAAGGTATGAAGTACAGGTTTCAATGGAACTTCCCGATTTTCTTTTCTCCGCACGATCCGAAAAAATTATACATCGCATCTAATCATTTGCATGTGAGTTATAATGAAGGTCAAAGCTGGGAAATCATCAGCCCTGATCTTACACGCAATGATCCGGGTAAACTCGGACCATCAGGAGGACCCATCACCAAAGACAATACATCAGTTGAATACTATTGTACCATTTTCGCGGCAGGTGAATCTCCTTATGAAAAAGATTTTATTGTAGCAGGAAGTGATGACGGATTGATTCATGTAAGCAGAGATGGCGGTAAAAACTGGCAGAAACTTGGGCCAAAAGATATGCCTGAATGGACCATGATCAACAGTGTAGAGTTTGATCCGCACAACAAAGGTGGAATCTACATTGCAGGTACACGATACAAGATGGGAGATTATGCGCCTTATTTATACAAATCAAAAGACTACGGACAAAGCTGGACAAAAATTACAAATGGTATTGCGGGCGATCACTTTACACGTGTATTAAGAGCTGACCCTAAGCGGGCAGGTTTGCTTTATGCCGGAACAGAAACCGGTATGTACATTTCTTTTGATGATGGCGCCAGCTGGAAATCTTTCCAGTTGAACTTACCCATTGTTCCTATTACTGATTTAGCTATTAAGAATGATAACCTCATTGCCGCCACGCAAGGCAGAAGCTTCTGGTTGATTGATGATTTAACTCCGCTGCATCAATTAAATAATGCTGTAGCAAATGCAAACTTTCATTTGTATCAACCTATGCCTTCCTATCGCATGGGTGGCGGACAAGGGAGAGCTTCAAAAACTGCAGGACAAAATCATCCGGGGGGTGTCATGATTCACTATTATCTGAAAGATACTACCAAAGCTATGGTGAGTCTTGAAATTATGGAAAGCAATGGCAAGCTCATCAAGAAATACAGCACCAAACCAAATCGTGAACAAAAAGAAGAAGCAATGAGTATTAGCCCCGGCCTCAACCGCTTTGTTTGGAATATGCGTTACCCCAATGCTGAAGGTTTTGATGGCTTAATCATGTGGGCTGCTTCATTGGTTGGTCCTCGTGCAGTACCCGGCACTTACAAAGCGCAACTGACTGTGAATGGTACGAGCTCTGTAACTGAATTTGAAATTTTGCCCGATCCGCGTTCCTCATCAAGTGTGGCAGACATGCAGGCACAATTTGACTTTCTGATTGGTGTAAGAGATAAAGTTACCGAAACACATTTAGCCATCAAAAAAATCAGGCAGGCTAGAGAACAGATTAGTAGCGTAACGGCACAAACCAAAGGCAAAGATGAGTACAAAGCCATCAATGATTTGGCCAAAGCCATGCTGGATGAAATGAAATTGATTGAAGAAGCTTTATACCAAACCAAAAACAGAAGCGGACAAGACCCCTTGAATTTCCCGATCAGGCTGAACAATAAACTGGCGCATCTGGCATCAGAAGCAGGTCGTGGAGATTTCAGACCTACGGATCAGGTGATGGAGGTGAGAAAAGAAATAACTGCCCTAATTGATGTTGAGTTGAACAAACTCAATAAAGCTTTTAATGAGCAAGTACCTCAGTTTAACAGGTTGGTAAAAGAAAAGCAGATAGATGCTATCATGCTGAAATGAACTAAAGCAAAAAAAAGAGTCTCAGGTTATAAAGGCCTGAGACTTTTTTTACATGCGCTTCTTCATGCTTAGCGGGCGCATTTCAATATCTACTACATGATAATTATCAGGTGCTTCAAGACAATGCAAAACAGTTGATGCAATTTCTTCGGGCATCATCATATCATCATTCAATTCAACAGAATCAATTTTATCAAAGAAATTTGTTTTTACAGAGCCGGGATAAATACACGTAACTTTAATGCCGTGTGGTCTCAACTCTTTAAATAAGGATTGAGATAAACCACGCACCGCGTATTTGGTGGCACAATAAGCCGCCATGCCAGGTATACCCTGTGTGCCAGCTACTGAAGAAATATTAATGATATGTCCGCGCTGTGCTTTTTTCATGAAAGGAATCACCAGGCGAGAAGCATAAAAAATTCCGTTTACATTGGTATCAAACATCTCATGCCACTGTTCTGTACTTAGCGCATCAAGTTCGCATTCATAACCCAAACCGGCATTGTTGATTAATACCCTCACTTCATCCCCAAAATCTCTTACTGTTAATTTAAAGCTTTGCTCTACTGAGGCTTTGTCTGTGATGTCTGTTGTATAATGTGTAAAGTTAGGATGATTCAGATTTGGTTTTGTTCTGCTCCATCCGGCAACCCGGGTACCTTTGGCCAATAATGCATGTACAATGGCCAAACCTATACCTCTGCTGGCACCTGTAACAATTGCTACTCTTCCACTTAATATCATGAATAAATTATTTAAGCTGCGAATTAATAATACTTATCGGGCCATCAAAACTATTAATTGATAAAGCGCTATTTTTTCATGTATTTCCAGTTGCGTGGTTTCTTGGCTGCAATCCATTCAACAGCATCTGCCATGCGCTTTTCTCTGGTTGCTAAAGTTTTAGCATCTGTTATCCATGTTATATACTCCTTTTGCTGGCTTGGACTAAATGCTTCAAAATTTTGCCACACTTTTTTATTTTTCTTTAAAGCTGACTCAAAATAATCGGGCAGTTTTGCAGGCTTTGCACTGGCTTTTGGTTTTGCTGGAACCTTAATATTTTCATCATTAAGCTTTACGGCTTGCTGAATAAAATCAATGATCACTTTATCTGCGGGTAAATCTTTTAAATCAGTAATTCTGCCAAGATTACCCATGGCATTATTGGCAGCTTCTTTATCAAGCTGCAAATATCCTTTCGGGTCTTTGATCAATTTACCTTTCCAGAACCCAAAAGCAACATGCTGTTTGAATGAAGCCATATTGCAGAGAATGCCCTTGTAATCAAAAGTAACGAATGACCATTTGATGTTTTCCTCACAATCAGGACAAGCCTCATGCACTAATTTTCTTAAGTGCTTTAAAATGGGTTGCGCGAATGGCTGTGCATTGGCAATGTAGGCATCAACTCGCTTATCTTTTTTTGGCATTTAAATAAAATTTGAGTTTTGAAATTAGGAAATAGAAATTGAAAACTTAAATCAGAAATTAGCTCGCAAAGCAAAAATATAATTGCGGCCAGGTGATACAATACCTGAACTATATGGGCGGTACCGCTGATCTGTAATATTTTCTAAACCAAAACTGCATTGCAGCTGACTGCTTATTTCAAACAAGGCCTTCAGATTTAGGGTATACCAGGCAGGCGAGTAGGGATTGCCGTTTTCATCTGATGCATAAATTTCAGGCTTACCTCTTTCTTCTATATTTAAATTTTCAAAACTTACTTCTCCGCTATATTGTGCGTAAAACTGAAGCAAAAGTTTGCCTGGTTTATAAGTCAAGCGTGTTAAACCAAACCAAGGTGCTGCATGGCGAGAGCGAGAAACTGAACCATCATCCATTTCTTCTTTGCCGATTTGATAATTAAACCTGCTAAGCAAACTGAAATTTCTTCCTAAATCAGTTTCAATGCCTACCTGTGTGCCGTAAACATTTGCATTTGCTGCATTTTGTATGGCCTGTACTCTGCTGAGTACACCATCATAAACAATAGAATCTTGTCCGCTTAAAACATAATCTCTCCTCACCAAGGCATTGTCTAATAAAGTATAGTAAGCAGTCATTTCAAATTTTGTTCGCTCTGTTAGCATGCGTGCAATACCGGCTTCAATGTTATAAGCATACTCTGCTTGCAAATCAGGATTTGGCACCACTACTGCACCGGCTTCAATGTCAAAAAACTTGCCCATATCATCTACATTGGGTGCACGAAAACCTGTTGAGGCATTAATACTCAGCGCCATTTGCTCTGAAGCATTATATACCAAACCTAAACTTCCGGTTACTGAAGTATTATTCACCGATGCCTTCGTAAATGGCAAAGGATAAAAATCGATGTTATTAGTAAAATCAGCATCCAATGAAAATGCATTTACACGCAAACCTGATTGCATCAATAACTTATCGGTAAACCTGTGCTGGTAATTGGTATACAGCGCATAGCTTGCCCATGTTGCCTGCGGATAACGGGAAGGACCAACATTGGCAATACCTGTATTAACATTTTCATCTGTTCCATTTGACTGCACATCATTATTCACAAGCTCAACACCATAAAAAATTAAATCTTTTGCATTGATGGCTTTTATAAAATCTACATTGGCAGAAAGGGCATTTACTTTTTCCTCTCTTATTCTTCTGATGACAGCGCCCATGTTGCGATCTATACGGCTTTCTTCAAAAACCTGATGCGCTAAACGAATCACCATCTGATCAAAATATTTATTGCCTTGATTATGGGTGATGTTGAGGTTGTTCATCATCCATACCTGTGGTCCGTAATTCCATTCAGCACTGCGCGGTAAACCGGCATTGTTATACCTGATGTGCCGATCATACCGGCCATACGCAGAAGTTTCGGAATAATGAAAACCATATTGGAAATCCCATGCCTGATTGGGTTTGTATCTTATTTTTTGCAAGAAGTTAAACTGATCATACGCGCTGGGAATTTGTACACGCGGGTCATCATTATCCATAATCACATCCTGATTATTAATGCGCTCTACATAAAATGGTCGAAGGTATTCCTCTGGACCGTGCGATCCCATGCGCAAATCATCAAAACTGCTGATGGTAAAACTGCTGAGTGCAGCCCATTTCCTTCCGCCAAAATTAATATGACCATGCATGGTTTTTTCCTGGTTGGCTGTGGAGTACCTGCCCGAAGTACTGCCGCTAATCTGCAATGTATCTGTTTCAGAAAACTTTGGACTTAGTGTTTGAAATGTCATCACCCCACCAATGGCATCGCTTCCATAAATAATTGAACCCGGCCCAAAAAACACTTCGGTGTTTTCAATGGCAAATGCATCGAGTGAAATAACATTTTGAATATTGCCTGCACGAAAAATGGCTGTATTCATGCGCACCCCATCAATGGTATAGAGTAATCGGTTGGTAGCAAATCCCCTGATCATGGGGCTGCCTCCACCCTGCTGACTTTTCTGAATAAAAACTTCTCCGGAAATTTCCAGCATATCAGCCGCTGTTTGCGGATTCTGCAATGCAATTTCTTTTGCATCAATGCTGCTGATGCGCGAAGGAATCTCTGCCTTTAACTGAGACCATCGCGTAGCCGATACAACCACCTGATCTAAAGAAAGCGTAGAGTGTACAAGTGATATTTGAAAATTCAATTGCTCCAGGGCAGCATATGACCTGACTTCCGTTCTGTATCCCAGAAGTCTGATTTCAATGCGATTGGAAGATTTCAAAGCGCTGATGTCGGCCTGGCCATTTTCATTGGTACTTACATAGGCCCTTGGGTTATTGCTGGATAGCGTAACCAATTCTAATGGCTGAGCGTTCTCCTTATCAATAACTGTAATAATTTGGCTATATGCAGCTTGTATCAGTAAAAAAATAAAAGAAGAACATAAAACACGCATCATAAATCACAAATTCGTCTGCATAATAAATTAAATTTATACATGCTTAGTGCTACACGCATAATTCAGCTTAAGGTTCAAAAATAAAGCTTATTTAATAAATCGAAATATTAAGAAGATTGAAACAAGGCAATACTATACAAGAAATTACCAAAGCCTTTGAACTAGCTGCAGATGCAGACAAAGCGCAGCAAATGGCTGCTTACATGAAAAACCGGTTCAGCTTTTACGGTATTCAAAAACCAATGCGGCAGCAAATCACGAAAACATGGATTAAATCACTTAGTACATTACCCTTTGCGCAACTTGAAAAACTTTGTATAGCCTTATGGAAGAAACCACAAAGAGAGTTTCAATACCTGGTAATGGATATTTTGCTGAAAGCAAAGCCAACAGCATCATCCATCAGGCTATATGAGCAGCTTATTCTCCAAAAATCCTGGTGGGATACGGTTGATTTGATTGCCGCTAAAATGGCGGGCAACTATTTTACGATTTATCCCGAGCAAAAAAATAAATACATTAAAAAATCGGGAAAAACTAAAAAAATAAATCTGATACGCCGTGGAATTC
>DAOLDI010000003.1:0-21864 GCA_035327445.1 Cyclobacteriaceae bacterium
TCTGACAAATAGGGATTTCCCGATCCCGGATAAAGTATCCTTTTAACTAAATACTTCCACTCCTCATTCTCATACACTTCAGAAAAGTAAAATGCATGCCCCTGAGAATTAACCACCAGCCTCCTGATATATTGATCCATTGTAATCTGCTCCCAGCTTTCTCCCTGATTAATTGAAACATAAATTCCATTCCATCCATAGACAAATATTACTCCCTGAGCACTTACTTTCATTTCAAACACACCAAAAAACTGATTGCTGCTTATGGTTTGCCATGTACTTCCGCCATTCTCTGAAACATACAATCTTGAGTATTCTAATGCATAAATTTTAGTACCTGCAATTGCCAAATCATAGATATATTGGCTGGGCATAGTGCTGATTTTACTCCAGGTATTACCCGCATCAGTGCTTCTAAAATAATCCCAACCTGATTTCATGTATAGTGTATTCCCTGAACCATAAAGTTTTTCTACCGTACCTCCATATGGCCCGGGTAGGTTTTCCCACTGATTTTGCGCTGCAGCTCTTATGCCAATCAATACAACAAGCGCAGTAAAAAATGTTGCAGTAAAAATTCTTCTCATATGCATTCTCTCTAAATACTCAAACTTATAATTCTCAATTAACCTCCAGGAAAAGCTGGAGGTGTAGGCAAGTCATTTGTAGTTGTACCTCCACCCCCGTTTCCTCCACCATCACCTCCGGCAGCACTTGCCGCAAAAACACCTGCGCCTATAACAGCTAATATGCCAAGGGCTTTAAGAGGCATTGGCGTTTTGGGGCTAACTTTAAATGTTGGGGTGTAAATTACTTCATCAGGACTTCCGGCATTGGTAAATCTTAGGCGATAGTCCTTACTCGGCTTTGCACTTGCCGGAATAAACAAACTGGCTGAACCATTATTAGGAATATTGTTTTCGCCCGTAATCCGCTGGTTACCATTAAATAATTCAATATGCAATCTGCCACTCGGGTTACCGGAGCGCCAACTGAGTTGCATTGTTTTACCCTTTTTGTATTTGCCATTAGTATCAAAATTTAATTTCGCAAAGGGTACAAATACTCTACCGCGTATCTCTAATGAAAGCCTGCCTTTATAAGCACCTATCTCTTCGGTTACATTCCAGGTTATTCTTTTGCCAAAACCAGGTTTTATTTCTGCCCCAACATCTCCACTTACTTTTTGCAATGGCGCATTGTAATTATCATGCGAAGAATGCAGGTTGATGAGGTATTCTACATTAGGATTGGCATCATCTAAATCATAATGCACTATGATTTTATCCCCCGCCAGTTCAACTCGTTTAATCTGAACCGTTTGGGCATTGAGCCAAATAGCTGAAAAAATCAACACAAAGGCGGTAAATAGCAGTCTCATAGGTTAAAATGTAAATTAACACACTAAGTTACCTGAATACTTTGGAATATGCTATTGTAAACGTTTTGTTCAACAGAATTTTCAACTGATTTTAGACCAGTTTACCATACTAGATTTCATGCCCGAAATTTGGCGTGCAACAGGCTCATTTTCAGGAAGATTTAGCTCAGGATCTTGCGCTAATATAGCTTGTGCCGCAAATCTGGCTTCTTTCAACAAGGCTGCATCTTTAGACAAATCGGCCAGCATAAGGTCTAACACACCACTTTGCTGGGTGCCCATTAAGTCTCCTGGGCCTCGTAATTTCAGGTCTTGTTCGGCAATTTCGAAGCCATCATTGGTTTTTACCATGGTCTGTATTCTAATTCTGGCTTCTGCGCTCAGCTTATGCGAAGACATGAGTATGCAAAAGGATTGAGCAGCACCACGACCGACCCGTCCTCTTAATTGGTGAAGTTGTGAGAGTCCAAATCGCTCAGCATTTTCAATGATCATTACGCTGGCATTGGGCACATTAACACCTACTTCAATCACAGTAGTAGCAACCATAATTTTGGTTTCTCCTTTTACAAATCGCGCCATTTCAAATTGCTTGGCTTCTGCTTTCATTTTGCCATGGAGAATACTCACAGGTAAATCGGGAAATGCACGGCATATGCTTTCGTAACCATCCATTAAATCTTTGAGGTCAAGCTTTTCAGACTCTTCTATTAATGGATAAACCACATAAACCTGCCGGCCTTGCTCAATCTGCTCTCTGATGAATCCATTTACTTTTAACCGGTGATTATCATACTGATGAATTGTTTTAATAGGCTTTCTTCCGGCAGGCAGTTCATCAATTACCGATATTTCTAAATCACCATACAAAGTCATGGCTAAAGTTCGGGGAATAGGTGTGGCTGTCATCACCAAAACATGTGGATACAAGTTTTCATTTTTCTGCCATAGCTTAGAACGCTGTGCAACACCAAACCTGTGCTGCTCATCTATAACCGCCATGCCCAATTGTTTAAACTGCACTTCGTTTTCAATTAAGGCATGTGTGCCGACCAGAATTTTTAATTGATTGCTTTGTAAAGCATCATGTATAAATGTACGCGCTGATTTTTTGGTTGATCCCGTTAATAATGCAATTGGAATCTGCATGGCATCGGCAAAAGCTTTTAGGCCGGTAAAATGTTGTTGTGCCAAAATTTCTGTTGGCGCCATTAAAGCCACCTGATAGTTTGATGCAATTGCCTGTAACATACAAATGAATGCAACTATTGTTTTGCCGCTTCCTACATCCCCTTGCAATAACCTGTTCATCTGCACACCAGATTTCATATCGGCATAAATCTCTTTGATTACTCTTTTTTGCGCATTGGTTAAGTCAAAGGGTAAATGCTCATTATAAAATTTTGTGATGAGTGTAGAGTCAGTAAATACAAAACCTTTGTATTTCTCTTGCCTGATATGCTTTAGTTTTAAGAGCTTTAGTTGTACATAAAACAACTCTTCGAACTTCAAGCGGTAGCTTGCTTTTTTTAATGCTGCATTATCCTTTGGAAAATGAATATTGATAATCGCAGTTTTCTTTGAAGTTAACTTATATCGATCAATTAATCTTTGAGGCAAGGTTTCGTGAATATAATCTTTAGCCAGAATAAGCAATGCTTTTTGCAGCTTAAGCATAAGCTTATTATCCATGTGCCTGTTTCTTAACTGCTCTGTTAAAGGATAAACAGGTTGCAGATAACTTCCTTTTTCGTTTTCGGTTGTTAGTGGTTCTATTTCCGGATGCGCGATATTTATTTTGTTACCAAATCGCTGCGGCTTTCCGAAAACTATGTAAGTGTTTCCGGGAATTAATTTTGGTGCAATCCATTTAACTCCTTGAAACCACACCAGTTCAATGCTGCCGGTATCATCAGAAAATTTTGCGACCAATCTTTTTTTAAATCCACTGCCGGCAAAATCTGCTCGTATAAGTTTCCCTTTTAGCTGAACATTGGCCAGTTCATCATTCAATTCCTTAATAGCATAAAATTTTGTGCGATCATCGTACCGATGCGGATAGTGCTGGATCAGATCTCCGAAGGTGAAAATATTAAGTTCTTTCTGTAATAAAGCCGCGCGTTGGGGACCAACGCCCTTCAGGTACTCTATGGGTGTATCAAAAAAAGATGACATAGATCTGCTTGCTCAAAAAAAGTAAGTTTCCTTTTAAGAAATTATACTTTTTGTGCATTTCTAATTTTTCCACTCAAGTGTGTTGATCAGGTGTATCATATCTTTCTTCACATAATCAATGGCAGGAGCGAGTGAATCATTTTGTACTTTAACATTGAAATAAAGTGCACCACGCAGAAAGTTTTTTACAGAATCTGTCATGGTAAATTGAAATTGACTGGGCACTTCGCCATCAAGCTCATTTATAATAGCCACCTTTCCACTTGGTGTTGTGGTAAGTACCTCATCAATTGCATAGGCTTTTATCTGGTGTTTGGTAACAAGGGTATACGAGTCGTCCATAAACTCCCGCAAAAGCTGTTCACTATTATTGATTGATTTATAGGTAAGATGAATAGTTGCTTTCCATTGGGGATAGTACAATTCAATCCAAAACGGTCCGGTAATCCAGGAGGTGTCTGGTAATAACTTTGCGTGTACAGAATATTCAAAAGCGTATGGTAATGAATCTGGCAGTAATTGATAAGCGGGTTCAGGTAATACGAAACGGTTATAGCCTTTAGGCTTTGGAAAATAATTTTGCTCGCAAGAGGCAAGCGTGAATAGCAAAATGAACAAGTAGACTATCTTCTTAATTTGAAAGAAATAGAAAAATTGCTTCATATTTCTGTTGAAGTATTCCCCTGTTTTAATCAAGAATTTTTCGAATCTATTGCTCATCACCTATATAAACTCTTACCCTCTTTATTCTGCGTTTATCTACTGCTACAATGGTAAACAAGAAATGTCTGAATTTTATCTTATCACCGGCCTGTGGTAGTTTGCTGTTTAACTCAAGTATTAATCCGCCCAAAGACTCGCTCTCACCTTTAACTTCATCAAATATACTGTTATCAATTTCTAAAATCTTGCAGAAGTCGTTAAGACTTGTTTTGCCTTCAAAAACATATGTCCTGTCATCTAGCTTATTGTAAGCAACATCTTCTTCATCAAATTCATCATTTATCTCGCCAATAATTTCTTCAATTACATCTTCTAATGTAATTAATCCAGAAACTCCTCCATATTCATCTACCACCAGGGCCACATGTACTCTCTTTTCCTGAAAATCTTTTAGTAAGGAATCAACCTTTTTTGTTTCGGGTATAAACATGCCAGGCCTTAACAATTCTTGCCATTTGAAGTGTTCGTCTGCGTCTATAAACGGAAGCAAGTCTTTGATATAGAGAATGCCTTGAATATTATCAATTGTATCCTTGTAAACCGGTATTCTTGAAAAACCAGATTTATTTATTTTATCTAAAAGTTCATGGTAATTAAGTTCTGCATCTACTGCAGTAATATCCAGTCTCGACTTCATTACCTGTTTAACTGTAAGTGTTCCAAAGTTAACAATGCCCTTCAGTAAATCTTTTTCTTCTTCTGTACTTTGTGCATGTTGTGTAGTGATCTCAAGGGCTTGATTGAGCTCTTCCATTGAAACATCAAAACCTTTTTGCTTAAATTTTTTCTCAATTAAATTACCCAAGCTTAAAAGAATTGCGGTTAGGGGAGTAAGAAATTTTTGTGAGAATACAATTGGCACCGCTGTAATATGAGCCAGTTTTACATTGTTTTGAGTTGCGTATACTTTAGGAATAATTTCTCCGAAAAAGGTTATAGCAAAAGTTATGGCAAAAGTTACACTTGCAACAAGCACTTTTTCGGGTTGCTGTGTGCCCGCAAACTGCCACATTAAAAAAGTTGAAAGAGTTACAATGGCTACATTTCCAAAATTATTTAATATGAGAATAGTGGCAAGTAACTTCTTAGGATTATGCAATAGATCTAAAATTGCCTTATCCGATTTTTTTTTACTTTGACTTGAAGCAGCAATATCTTCTGGCTTTAAAGAAAAGAATGCAACCTCAGACGCAGAAATCAGCGCAGAAAAAATCAGCAATAAAATAATGATGATAAAACCTGCCAGGTAAAAAAAATCTGGCTGTGCAACAACTTCAAGTAAAAGCCAACTCGGAGGTTCGTCTAAAGATTGTTCCAAAATAAAGTGATTAGTACAACAATGGTTCTAATTTAATTGTATCATCAAATTAAAACGGCAAATCATCATTATCGTTTACTGATGTAGGTGTATTAGCAGGAGCAGTTGCTTTCGGCATACCTGAGGATTCTTGTGTTGAAGATCCTGAACCTCCACGCGTACTTAGCATTGTCATGTTATCGGCCTGCACTTCTGTTATGTATTTTGTCTGGCCTTCTTTTTCATAAGAGCGTGTGCGTAGTCTTCCTTCAATATAAACCAAATCTCCTTTATGCAAATATTTTGAGGCTACTTCTGCCAAACCCCGCCACAACACTATATTGTGCCATTCAGTAATTTCTTTTTTCTCGTTTGTTGTTCTGTCTTTGTAAGTTTCGGTTGTGGCCATGGTAAAATTTGCCACTGTTGCACCGCTTTCAAGATTCCTTACTTCAGGATCTTTACCTAACCTGCCAATTAAAATTACTTTGTTAACACCAGACATATATGTATTCTTTTTTCAGTTATGCGTTAGGGCAAAAATATCATTCTTTTAATTACTTTAAAAGTTGAGCGTCTTTCAGAAAACGCTGAATTAAAACAGGTTTGGGTAAATCAGCCAAAGCCTCAAATGTTTTGATTTTTAAATTCTTTAAGAATTTTCGCTCAAGCTCAGCATTTTCATTAAATATCAGAAAGCTTACAAATAATACCTGATGTGTTAATACGTGTTTATAAACAGGTGAAATAAGCTTTATACTCTTTTTGCTTATGTTGAGTAAAGCCAGTTGCTTCATTATGTCTATTCTTTTTGGTTCTTTTTCAAATTCAAATGCAGGAAAATCATACATGCCTTCCCAAATGCCCTCATTAATGCGCTGTTTCATCCAAATACCTTTAGCAGAAACCTGCACGAGGTAAAAAATATAACGTTGCTTCACTTTTACTTTTGCGCTTTTAACAGGCAGAACTTCCTGCATATTTCGGTGCCGCGCAAAGCAACTAGCCTCTAATACACAAGTATTACAATTTGGCTGCCTTGGGGTGCAATGCAGCGCACCAAACTCCATAATGGCCTGATTAAAACTTTCGGGCTGTGTAGTTGCAATCAGTTCATTGCCTAAATGCTGAAATTTAGATCGGGTTGCCGGAATGCTTATATCGTCCTCAATACCAAAATACCGGGCAAAAAGTCTGAAAACATTGCCATCAATTACTGCTACCGGCTCGTTGAAACAAATTGAAGCAATTGCAGCTGCCGTGTAAGGACCTATGCCGGGTAGTTTAATCAGCTCATGATAATTCGGAGGAAATTGACCATTAAAGTTGTCTTGAATCACTCTGGCGCATTTATGTAAGTTTCTGGCGCGGGAATAATACCCCAGTCCTTGCCAGACACTTAAAACCTTTTCTTCACTTGCTTCAGCTAAGGTTTTTATAGAGGAAAACGTCTCAATAAACCGGAAATAATAGGGCATGCCCTGGGCAACCCTGGTTTGTTGCAGAATAATCTCTGAAAGCCAAATATGATAGGGGTCTCTGGTTTGCCGCCATGGCAATTCGCGCTTATTGGCTTGATACCAGGCAATAACTTTTGCCGAAAAATTGTGTTTGTTCACTAAACCTTAACCTAAATTTTTAAAGATTGATTTTTTAATCTGACTTGGCAAGTTAAATTTGCCATCCCTTTGATAACGTACTAAAAATCAAGATACTGTGACTAAAGCTGATGTGATTAACGAGATTTCTCAAAAGACGGGCATTGACAAAGCCGATGTAACCGCTTCTGTAGAGGCATTCTTTTCTGTAATTAAAAATTCTATGGCCGATGGTAATAATGTTTATATCCGTGGCTTCGGAAGTTTCATCAATAAGAAAAGAAAGAAAAAGATAGCCAGAAACATATCTAAGAACACTGCCTTAGTTATAGATGAGCACTTTATCCCAAGCTTTAAGCCTGCTAAAGTTTTCGTTAATAAGATTAAAAACAGTGAAAAGGTAAAAAGCCTAAGTAACGTATAAAGGCTTTCATTGGCATGACCAAAGCCAGAATTACCATCTTTATAATATCTGTACTAACTGCTGCTGGCTTGTTTTACCTGCCTAGAAGTGTAGTAAACTCAACTTTGCTTGATGAGGACTTAGGTGCCGAAAATACAGGCCAAGTGGCTGATCCACATGCTGAAACTCCTGCAGAAGTAAGAGAAAACATAAACTCACTTAAGCGACAACTAGACGCAGAAAGCCCGAATCAAAAAAATGCTATCTTTGCCGACTCTTTAGCAAACCTTTATCGCATTGCAGGTAAATTTGACAGTGCGGCATGGTACGCTGAAAGTGCAGCTGAATTTTTTAATGAAGCCCCATTTTGGCTTAAAGCAGCTGATAATTATTACGAAGCTTTCACTTTTGCATTTGATGAAGCACGGCAAAAACAATTTGCTGAAAAATCAAGGTCATTTTATGCAAAAGTATTGGCACAAGAACCCTCAAACCTGGAGGCTAAAACAAAAATGGCCATGACTTATTTGTCAGGGTCAAACCCCATGCAGGGTATTACAATGCTAAGGGAAGTGCTCGAAGCCGATCCTGAAAACAAACTTGCCTTGTTTAACCTCGGCATGCTTTCGATACAATCAGGACAGTATGAAAGAGCGATTGAAAGATTTGAATATTTGCTGAGCCTTGACGCAACAAATAGTCAGGCAATGCTATTGTTGGGCATAGCGTATATGAACAGCGGCAGCCCGGCAAAGGCAAGAGAGATATTGGAGAACTTAAAAAAATTAGATAAGGATCCCGCGGTGCAAGCCACTGTAGATTCTTACCTGAGGGACTTAAAAAAATAAATGTTTAACACCCTGTTGCTTAATGGCAACAGGAAAAAAAGAAAAATTATGCCAAGCGGAAAAAAAAGAAAAAGACACAAAATGGCTACACACAAGCGTAAGAAGCGTTTGAGAAAAAACAGGCATAAGAAGAAGTAATCAGCTTCATTCTTTCTGCATCCCATTTTTTAACCTGATCTATTACAGTCTTGAGTAACGAACTTGTAATCAGTGTAACTGAAGAAGGATGTCGCATAGCCTTATTGAAAGACAAATCGCTTGTTGAATTTCATGAAGAAACTGAAGGTAGTAAATTCGTAGTTGGTGATATTTACCTGGGCACCGTTAAAAAAGTAGTTCAGGGCCTAAACGCTGCCTTTATTGATGTTGGTTACGAAAAAGATGCATTCCTGCATTATCTTGATTTGGGGCCACAGTTCAGCTCACTTCAAAAATTCACCAAGATTGTCAGATCTGGAAAATATACCGGAAGCCGATTAGACAAATTCAGTCCTGAAAAGGATATTGATAAGCACGGGAAAATCACCCAGCAGTTAACTAAAAACATGCTGATACCCGTGCAAATTGTAAAGGAGCCCATATCTTCCAAAGGTCCGCGATTATCCTGTGAATTATCCCTTGCCGGGCGCTACCTGGTGCTGGTACCCTTTTCTAATACAGTAAGTATTTCGAAAAGAATTTCCAGCAGTGATGAGCGCAAGAGATTGATGCGCCTTATGCAATCTATCAAGCCGCCAAACTTTGGCGTAATCATTCGCACCGTAGCCGAAGGCAAAGAAGTTGCAGAGTTAGACAGGGATTTACGCAACCTCGTAAAAACCTGGGATGAAGGTATTAAGCGGCTGCCTAAAGCGATGCCCAGAGAAAAAATTATTGGCGAACTGAATAAGGCTTCTTCTCTGCTGAGAGATCTGCTTAATGAGTCTTTCGATAACATAGCCGTTGATGATAAAAAGATGTATGACGAGATTAAAACATACATCAAAACAATTGCCCCCGACAAAGAAAAGATATTAAAGCTTCACAGCGGCAAAACCAAAATATTTGAACATTACGGTGTTGAAAAGCAAATCAAATCTGCATTTGGTCAAACCGTAAGTCTTAAAGGCGGAGGCTACCTCATTATAGAACATACTGAAGCCCTGCATGTAATTGACGTTAACAGCGGAAATAAATCTACGCGCGAAGATGATCAGGAAGCAACTGCACTTTCTGTTAATGTTGAAGCCGCTAAAGAGCTTGCGCGCCAGCTGCGCCTGAGAGATATGGGAGGTATTATTGTTGTCGATTTCATTGATATGAAAAAGCCAGACAACAAAAAGTACATCTATAAACTGATGCGCGATGAAATGGCAGCCAATGAAAACTCCAAGTTCACGGTATTACCATTATCAAAATTTGGGCTAATGCAAATTACTCGCGAACGTGTAAGGCCTCAAATGAACATTGTTACCAAAGAAGCATGCCCATCTTGTAATGGTACAGGAAAGATCAGCGCATCAATTTTGGTATCAGATCTTATTGAACGTAACCTGGAACATCTTTTATTAAAGCAAAATCAACACAAACTTACTCTTGCAGTACACCCTTTCTTATATGCTTATTTTACAAAAGGAATTTTCTCAAGAAGGGTAAAGTGGTTTTTGAAATTCAAACATTGGGTGCGCATTGAGCAAGATACTTCAATGGGTATTACCGAGTTTAAGTTTGTTGATGAGGAGGGCGAGGAGATTGCGCTTAGTTAAACTTCAAAAAAATCCCTCCTGTTTTTGTCGTAAAATAACTGCATAAAAACCAGCGCTGGGTGATCGTATGCTTTTTTGTGTTTTATTGAAAAGAAAGCATCTAAGTCTTCAAAGCCGGTTAACTTTTCAAACTCTTCAATGTCCGGGCTTTCAAATCCCATCGACCAATTTTCAAAGTTTCTTTTCTCTATTTCACCTTCTAACAGAAGTGCAACTTTATGATGACGAGCGTCTTTTCGTATTTTCTCATATAAGTCAAAAATCAATTTACGTTCTCCTTCCAGCACTTGGATAAAGCGACCCTTCAGTAATACTAACATCCCTGTTATGTGCAAATCTTTGTTGTTATTTTGACTTTGTTGCAAAAGCAATCTCAACTCATCCTCACTAAACTCCTTTGCTGCATAACTTACATACAAGAGGTAATGCATAAATTATTTTATTTCATCCTGATAGTATTTTTCAATTTCAATACGGTCTTCCTCCGGAACGTGCGGATCATTAAGCAAGCGAAAGGCATCTCCTGCAGTTCTGATATTGTACTTAATAATAACAGCACTTCTCTCTTCCTTTTGTTTTCTCACAAAAAAGAAAATGAGTACCTGCACAATAAATGCTGCCAGAACAAAAATCAGAATTGTATTCATTTTTAAACCGAAATTGGTAACCCTAAAGTACAAGCTGAGCAGTTTAAATCAAAACATGGCAGGCTTTGGCGTGAAAAGGGAATGCACTTTTAATCTAATACATCTTCTACTTCATCCATTTTTTTAGCAGAATATGCGCCAGTTGTGGCATAAACTATTTTTCCGTCTTTATCTAAAACAAAGAAATAAGGCACATCTTTTTTCTCAAAGTCAAGTGCCTCTTTATAGGTTTTTATCTCCCCCTTGTAGAATAGTACATAAGGCAATAACTGCGGATCTATATTTTTCATTGCCTTCTTTTTGGCTGTACCGGTTGCTGCGGCATTTACACCCGTGAACATTGGCACAAAATAAACATTTACATCATAATTAAATGATTCGAATAGCCCTCCGGTTTTGACTATGAATTTGTTGAAAACAGGTTGAAACCAGGTATTCAAATCCTCTTCCGATTTTTTACTATACGCGAGACCAATTAGCGTATACTTACCAAGACCTGCATCGGGTATGGTAATCGGTTCATCTTCTACAGATTCAACCTGCATCTCAGGGAAGGTTTTTCCAATAAGCTGTGCCTTAACTGTGACTGAACTTAAGGCCAGCATCAATAGAAGCATGTATTGCTTTCTCATCATGATCTTTTTTTAATAACGAAAATACGATGCCAATTATATACTTCAATCAATCAGTCGTGTGCTCCACGATAGCAATTTCAATTTTTTACCGCTGAACTCCCGATGACTTGGCTCACGAACTGTTTCATTGTAAATCCATTCTGTGTGCAAGGTGTCTTTCTCTATTTTTAATAACAGGTATCCGTGGTTATGCAAGTCAACATACTTCAAATGCGGGTTCACTTTTGGATGCATATACATCTGCTGCACCATCATAACGGTATCTTTTGAGGTATATTCATCATAATTGGAAGATGAAATACTGGGCGTACCCAATTCAATGGCAAAAGCACCTTTACCGCTTTTTGTATCATAGGTTTTCAGGGGATCAACTGCAACTTCAAAAGCCCATGAGGCATGTGTATCTCCGGTAAGAAACACTATATTTTTGATGTTTTTGTTAATGATGTGATTGGCAATTATCTTTTTCTCATTCGGATATCCATCCCATGAATCGAGATTGCGCGGACTATTTGGAAATGCTGCGCCCTGATCAAAATCAGAAAAAATAACCTGGTTACCAATGATCTTCCATCTTGAAGCTGAATTATCTAATTGCTCAAATAACCAGCCTAGCTGTTCCTGACCCAGCATGCTGTGTTCTTCGCTTTGCATTACAGGGTCATTCAAATTTTCTGGTGGTCTTGTTCTGCCTTCTAATCTTTCATCAAGCATAATTACATCTGCCAGGTCTCCGTAGTCAAAACTTCTGTAAAGTTTTTCGCCTTCGCGAATTGGGAGCCACTCGTAATAAGCTTTTACTGCATTGCGCATTCGCACCGCATAATCACCTTCAGTTTCTGTTTGATGATTTTGTGCGCCTGTTGAATACGCATCATTGGCAATTTCATGATCATCCCAAATAGCTATGAGAGGATGGCTGGCCGTCATGGCTTGCAGGCCTTCGTCAAGTCGATATTGAAAGTGCCGTTGCCTGTAATCGTTCAAGCTGACAATTTCATGCGGTGGATAATTTATTCTGCCAATTGTAGTATCACCATAGCTGCCAATACCATATTCATAGATATAATCACCTAAATGCAAAACAGCATCTAAATCTTTTTGCGCGATACCTGCATAACCATTAAAATATCCCCATTCCCAATTACTGCAGCTTACAACAGCAAAGTTCAATTGTTCAGCATCTGTTGCAATGGTTTTGGTGCGACCAATAGGTGAGAGCTTGTTTAAAGCACTAAACTGATAGTAATAAAATCTGCCAGGCTGCAAATCTGTTACATCTATTTTAACTGTATAATCTCTTTCAGGCCCGGTTGTTATAATTCCAGATTTAATTTTTTGACTCAGTGCCTTGTCATCAAAAACACTCCATTGTACTTCTATCTCAGGAACTGAATCAGGTGGTGTAACCCTGGTCCATACAATTACACTTGTAGCAGTTGGATCACCAGATGCAATACCATTTATAAATGGCAGTGCATTTTCATTGATACTAGCTCCTTTTATCTCTGGTAAAATCAAGGTGGGATGCTTAAGACTTTCTTGTCCTGAACAAGCAATAAGTATTAGAAGAGAAAGAATCAATGAGTATTGTTTCATGATTACTGAAGTTATTGATATCTGAAATCAAATATACATTCTGGTGTAAAAGCTATGAGAATTTTACTGTAAAGAATAGATTAATTCTCTTACAAAAGTCCTCTTCCACTGTTTATCACTGTTACTACAATGATAACAAGGGCAACTGTGTTGTAAATAAACAAACGCTTATGCTTTGCGTTATCTGCAGCAAGTTTTTTCATGCTAACACGCGCAATGGTAATTAGTACAATGGCCAGTATCATGGCTACAATATGCTCAACAGCCCAGTACCTGAGTTCTTTGGTTTTCATCGTATCTGCAGTAAACTGAACAAAAGGACTGATGAAATAAAGTGTAAGCCCAATTAACAATTGCAAGTGCGATACAATTAAAGTCCAAAAACTAAGCTTGTTGTCAATTGCTATAAATGGTTTCTTCCCAAGCCATGCTGTTAATGCTCGAATAATAAGCGCTGCTAATAAAAGTAGCAACACATATCGCAATAAAGAATGAGAATGTAATAATCCGGTATACATAGTTGTTTGGTTTAAATTAATTAACTGAATTGAATACATGGTTTTGCTCTCTTATGGAAATTTTGAGTACTCCTTTGATGAAATCAAATACTTCAGCTCTAACGGATGGCAAATCATTTGAGGTAAGGTCGCATGCAATTACATGATCTCCTGCCTCTGGAACAGCAACTGCACGTTTAAGCGCATCTGGTGTGGCAAGTTTGTTGTGCATCCATAACATAGCATCTACTTTCACAACAGGATCTTGTTCTTTTTCACTTTTATAATAATAAAGATTCAAAGTTGGCTGCGTAACTGATTTGAATGTCTCTTCAACCATGGCACTCTCCAATAATTGTTGAAGCTGCACAATGGCTTCATACCTGTAATTTTCATTCCAGTAGGGCAATCTCACTTCAGGGTATTTAATTACATTACTTTTTCCACCCTGAGAAATTCTTGTTAATTGCAAACCCCAGGGATTATTGGTTAAAAACGCGAGGGGATTATTGACGCGGATGTTTGGCGAAAAATTAATCATGGCATACACTTTCTCAGGAAATGCTGCGGCCAGCATCAAGGCCAGTGTTCCGCCAGTAGAGGTACTCATTAATATAACTTTATCACCTAATTGAGACCCAACAACTAATGCTTCTTTAGCGCTTTCCCAAATTCTATCTGCTGTAAAGTTGTAAAGGGCGTCAACTGTATCAATACCATGATCGGCCAAACGTGGTAAATACAAATTTGCGTGGATGGCTTCAGCTACTTCTGTATGCACAGGTGCCCCTTCACGATGTGAAGCCGAAAAGCCATGCAGATAAACAATCACATATGGCGTTTTACTTCTTGCGCTGTCAGCCCACACTATTGTTGCAGCATTGCCAGGCTTAATATTATGTTGGCTTTCTTTTTGCTCAATGAATAACTCAATCTCATTTAATTCAATTGGAATTTCTGGTAACTGATCTGAAAATAAAGGCTTATCTGGCCTGGGTCCCAATAAGTAAACTATAATCAATAGGGGTAAGAGAAAAAGTAATTTGCGTTTCATGCACTTAAATTAAAAGTTAAATATACAAGTTTGACTTGGTGTAATTAAAAAGGCAGTGCTATTGTTCACTGCCTTTTAGCTTTAATAAACTTAATCCTGACTATCCGCCACCTTTTCTTTTCAATAGGTTTTGGATTTTCTTTTGTGCTTCTTCCTGCAATTTTCTGGCTTCTTCTTCTGCTTTCTCTTTCGCTTCATCTTTTGTTACCGGAATAGGACTTGCTACAACACCACTATCTCTTTTGGTTGTGTCTGTTGTTGTTCTGCCTAAGATACCACCAACTAATTTTTCTGCTTCTGTGCCCTTGATTGCTTGCTGTATTGCTTCTCTACCTCTTTCTTCAACCTCTGCAGCCACCGCATCGCGAAGCTGTTCTTTCTGCTCATCTAATACCAGTACAGGCCTGGGGTTTGCATAGGTTCCGCCCAAGGCAATTGTAATTGGAATATTTTGATCAGGAGATACAGCACCTCTTCCGCCCGCAAACTGACTTACCAAGCCACTAAAATCAGCACCTAACTTACCTGCTGGCACATTCATTTTTAGATTGTAATTGATACTGCCGTCCATTCCTGTACTTCCCGCTATTGTGGTTGTGTAATTTCCCATTTTAACGTCAAATGGTTTCACACTTAATCTGCCATTATCAATTGAGGCAGACATGATGACATCTTTAATTGAAACTTCGTTAGCATCCTCTAGCTTAGTTACTGTTGTAATGCTACTTATAACGGGCGATTCTCTAAGTGCTGCCTGAGCTATTTTAACTAAACCACTTCCGGTAACGCTACTCAAATCAGGCATCAGATCTTGTTGCAATAATCCGCTTACTTTAAAATCTGTCGAGAAGTTACCCACTATCATTTCAGCTACCGGCACAAATGCTTGTATTGTAGTAAATGTTGAAAATGCCTGGGGTATTGAGAGGTTATCAATCTTAAGGCCAAAGTCATAACTGGGCTTGTTGATGTCTTGTGTATTATAAGAACCATTCACTACAAATGACCCACCCAGCATATTGAATTTTAATCCGCTCAGGTTGGCAATTCCATCTTTCAATACTATATCACCTTCAGCATTATTTAAGGTAAGGTCCATTACTTTAACCGTACTAACTTTTGACCTTAATATAAACTCAAGGTTTTGCGGAATAGGAATTACACCATAAGCTTCTTCTGTTTCAGTTTCTGCTTCTTCAGTTTCTTCCATGAATTCATTCAAATCCAACAAGCTGGCATTATAATTTATTCTTCCTTTCAGCAAGGCGGCATCGCTTAGTATGTACTCCATGTAATTATTGATTACACCATCTACCGCAAAATCGCTTTTGCCAATTGTACCCCTTACATTACTTACCGTAATTTTTGCCGGATCAAAACTTGCTTGTGCAGTGGCTAAATTTATTTCGTATGGTAGCTCGGCATCCTTATAATTAAATGCAGTTATGCTCATATTACCACTTGTAGGCATTCTATCGTATCTGCCGGCTTCCAGGTCTGACATTCGGCCTTGTGTTTGCAGATCGGCTTTAATTTTTCCATCCAGGCTCATGCCATCAAGGGGAAATATTTTTGTGATATTGCCCAAATCAATTCCGCCACTTGCTTTTAAGTTCCAGGTGTAATCGTTTAGGTTTCTCAAAACAAGATCTGCTGTAAAGCGTTCATCATCTAACTTCATGTTAAAGTTACTCAGCGTGATTACCGTCTCATCCATCTTGCCAGAAGTATTGCGCACATTTGATTTGAAACTTAGGTCTTCGAGGGGCATCGGGAAGTCTGCAGACTTTACAAATCCGTTCTGTAAACTCATGTTTAGATCAAGCGCAGGAATTTTATTTTGCTCTCCATCATACATTCCTTTTGCTTTTGCATCTACATTGAATGTGCCGCGCAAATTCACACCTTCTATGGGAAACATACTTGTTAGTTCTGCTAGATTCAGTCTTCCGTTCAAACTGGCATCTATGGGGTAATCTTTCAGGTTCTCAATAATGACTGAAGCATCAAAAGGGTTTGAGCCAAAGTCTATATGCATTTGCTTCAGGTGTACAAAAGTGTTATCAATTATGCCATCCTGGTTATCAATGAAAAGATCTACCTGTATATTACTAACCGGTGCAGGCAGTTCCGGATACTGAAAGAACCCATCTTTAACCATTAAAGAAACATTGAATGCCGGCATCTGCTCATCGCTAAACTTTCCTTTTACAAGACCATTAAAAGCCAGATCGCCAGATGTTTTCAAATCAGCAAAGCTGCTGTTATACATTCCTGGCACAAGTGATAGTAAGCTTTTGAAGGTGTTGTGCTGGGTTTCGAAACTTATGTCCATATCATAATCTTCTTCATTCATTTTAAACCATCCTGCAAAGCTGAAAGCAAAATCGTTTAGCCATACTTCATTTTCTTTAAAGGCATACCTGGTGTAATCTTCTGATATGGATATTACAGCGTCAACTTTTGCAGAGTTGTTGCTTAAGTAGGTTACTCCGTCATAAGCAACAATAACAGTATCAGCACTTGTAAAGGTGCTAAGGTCGAATATAGTCTGACTAAAATCTCCGCTGCCTTTGTGGTTTACGCCTAACAGCTCCATGTAATAAGATGCCGGGCGATAATCAACCATCAGATAACCATCTATGATTTCCCAATGATCTATACTGAAATAAAATTCAGATTCTTCAGCTTCTGTTTCAGCTTGATCGTCAGTAGAAACTGTGATATCATAATTAGCGGTTCCATCTTCAAGCGCAATGATGTTGATAATGGGCTGCACCAATAAAATACCTTTTATCCTTGGGTGTTCCTCAAATAAAATGCTCTTCAGGTTTACTTCTATTTCCATTTTATCAGCTGCAAATAAAACCTCACCTTCAAAAGGTGCTCGGTTGATGATGCCAAAGTCGCCAAGTGTGGCTGTTACATTGGGAAAATTCTTGAATACCGACAGACTGAATTTGTTGATATCAAAATAGATATCAGCATTAAGCGACTTCTCCAATTGCTTATCAATGGAAGCTTTGATCTTATCCTTGAAAAGCACAGGTACAAGTGCCAAGGATACTATTATCAACATTAAAAACGCTGCTAATCCAATTAATACCTTTTTCATTTTTTAAAAATTATATTCTTTCTGCTAACACAATTTTACTGCTTATCATTCAATAAAGTTTCAACACCAGGTTAACAATTTTATTTGTCAATTTGGTGTAGGGAGGATAAAAAAAGCTCAGTGCAGTTATTCCACTTTTTTGCTTTAAAACAGCCTTTTCATTAGAAAAAGCAATGAAACCATAATAGCCGTGAGACTTGCCAATGCCGCTGTTATTTACACCACCAAAAGGTAAATTACTATGCGCATACTGTAATACACAATCATTAATACAAGCCGTGCCCGAACTTGTATTTTTCAAAATGTATTGCTGCTTTGATTTTCTGTTACTGAAAACATACAAAGCCAGGGGTTTTGGTTTGTTATTAATTTCTGCTAAAACCCTTTCGATATCTTCATAGATAATTATTGGAAGAATGGGGCCAAATATTTCTTCCTGCAATAGCTCCATATTTTCATTTACATCTGTAATTAAGGTGGGCTCCACAAAATTACTATCCAGATCAAAATTTCCTCCGATTAATACTTTTGCGCCTTTGACTTTGGCATCATTTAATAGTGCCAGTAATCTTTTTAGGTGTCGCTCATTTACAATTCTGCCATAACTGCCCGATTCATCAAAGCCCCCTTGTGAATTTCCTTTAAATAATTTTTCTGTTGCCTGCTTTAGCGCTTCTACAAATTCATAGAAAATATTTTTATGCACATAAGCGTAATCTGGCGCTACACAAATTTGTCCGTTGTTAACAAACTTTGCCCAGGCAATACGTTTGGCTGTTGATTTGATATTAACTGTATCATCAATTATTGCAGGAGATTTACCGCCAAGCTCAAGTGTTACAGAACTAAGATGCTCTGCAGCAGCTTTCATTACTAATTTGCCAATGGCAGGGCTCCCGGTAAAATAGATATGATCGAATGGCAGCTTCAATAGATTCTGCGAAACTGAAGCATCGCCCTCAAAAACAACCACTTCATCTTGTTCAAATATTGCTGCAATCATTTTGCTGATTAAAGCTGCCGTATGTGGTGTTTGTTCTGAAGGTTTGATGAATACGGTATTTCCAGCAGCAAGAGCAGAAACCAGTGGAACTATGGCAATGTTAAAGGGGAAGTTCCATGGCGCGATGATAAGCGTTACGCCTTTTGGCTCAAACTGAACATATGAGCGTGTACCCAGGTAAGTAATGGGAGCATCTACTTTCTTTGGCCTTGTCCATTGGTCTAGGTGACTTAAAGTATGCTTGATCTCAGCCAACACCGGAAGTATTTCATGTGCAATAACTTCAACGGCAGGTTTTCGGTAATCGGAATATACCGCCTCAATTATGTCTTGTTTATGGACTAATATCCAGTTTTTCAGCTTTTTTAGCGACTGTTTTCTGCCGGAAACAGAAGCTGTTCGCTTTTCAAGGCTTTTGGTGCGCTGCAATTGAAAAACATGATGCATCCTGTCCAATTCAGGCTCAATTTGGCTGTTTTCCTTTATGTTATGGTCTACTGAAATCATAGCTTAAAAGTACCAAATTGAAGTCCAAGGATAAAAATTGAGCGCTTAGAACACATAATATTAATTTAATGTTAATTTAGTGTTAACGAACTTAACATTCAGTTGATACGGTTTCTTACCATAAGTTTTCTAATGCTCAGCCTTCAGGGCTTAGGTAATCCATTTGCCCGTAAGTCCCATGCCGAAATTTTAAGTGCTTTGGCCGGAACTCAAAACACACAAGTACTTGCAGATCAATATGAATTACAGCTTAATAATTTTTTGAAAGAACATGCTCATAAGAAGTATAAGAGTGAGTTAAAGCAGGTAAAAGCAATGCACCGGGCATTGCATGATACTTTTCTAAAGTCATACAGGCAGTATGCCTCCTTCAATGATTTATTTGAAAATGGTGACTACGATTGCCTTACTGGCACTACCTTATTCGCGCTGGTATTTGATAAGCTTGGCATAGATTATCAGATCATTGAAACCAATTACCATGTTTTTATTCTGTTAAATCCAAACACTAAAAACCAGATACTTATTGAAAGCACAGATCCGGTTAATGGTTTAATTACTGATTATACCACAATTCAAAATAGATTGAATACGTATAGGAAATTGGAGGCTGATGAGGTGAAGAAAGATCAATATGCTTATAGGTACCAGGAAGAAATTTTTAGGGAAATTGATATTTATGAGCTTGTTGGTTTGACTTACTTCAATGAGTCGGTAAAACAATTTAATAAAGGAAAACTAATTGAAGCATCAGTCAGCTTGGTTGTTGCAGGTACTTATTATAGAACAAACAGAGTAAGTGAATTTGCAGCTATTTTGATACTAAGCCTCGCTAACAATAATAATATTGAGGAAAATACTCGACTGGAAAATTTAAAAAAATTATCTGAGCTTGTAGGTAAAGAATTTTTGGCCCGAAACTAATCTTGAATTATTCTCATTTCGACTCTTCTGTTCAGTCGCATTGCAGCATCATTATTATCTCGCGAAAGTGGCTGCGTTCCACCAAAAGCTTTTGTAATTACACGATTCTTTTTAATTCCTTTTGAAACTATATATTTTTTTACATTATCAACACGCTCTTGTGAAAGTCTCATGTTTGCCTGTGGATTACCTCTAAAATCTGTATGGCCTTCCAATTGAATTACCATAGTAGGATTTTTCTTCAACATAGTTACTACTTCATCCAAAGCGTCATGAGATGAGGGTGTAATTCTAGATCGGTTTTGTTCAAATAAAAGTCCTTCTAACAATATAACATCCTTTGGGCCAGAACCAACAGGGTTTAGTTCTATTACTCGCTCAATAGATGTACTCCCTATTGCCTCATCCGGTGCAATTATATACTTCGCTTGTTCATATCCCGAAGCATCAATCTGAATGGCATAGTGGTATGAATCAAACATATTAAACTGAAAATCGCTATTGTTGATCAGGCCAACAATATTACCATAAGGCAAGCTTTTATAATAGACACGAGCTCTTATTGGCTCTTTGGTTGTTGCATCAATTATTTTACCCACAACTACAACTTTGGTTGTGTCTAAGTCATTTGCCTGCGTAATTAGACACAAGCAAGCGAACATAATTGTGAAGCAAATCTTCATTGTCTATCAATTTTATTATTTTCCTAATATTTTAAATTCAACGCGTCTGTTCTTTTTTCTGTTGTCAATAGAAGTATTAGGTACAATTGGCTTGTCTTCTCCAAAGAAAACAACACCTATTCTGCTGCTATTTACACCCTTGCTGGTCAGATAATTAAATACCGCCTTAGCTCTTCTTTCTGATAAAGACAAATTGTACTCAGACGGCCCCATGTCGCAGGTATGTCCAGCAATTTCAATATTTATTGATGACTTATCCACTAATAGTTCTGCAATTCTATCTAATTCAGGGAATGACTCTTTTGTTAATTCTGCTTTGTCAAACAAGAAAAACACGTTGTTTAAAACAATTACTACATCTTCTTCGATGGGTACTAAGCTAAGATTTGTTGGTTTATATGTTGTGCCTTCTTTATGACTACGAAGGTCTATATTTTGACTTTCAGCAATGTAGCCATCTAAATCTGCACGCACACCATATATCTCTCCTGTAGGTAACTGGAAGTCAAATTCTCCTGTAAGAGGGTTAGGCTTAACTACTCCAATGCGCTTTCCATCTGATAGTCGCTCATATATTACTTCAGCGCGCAATGGTTCCCCGGTTTTTGCATCTCGTATCACGCCTTTAACTGCCACAAGGATTTCTGGTACTTTGTAAATAGGAAGTTTTACCCTGAAAATATCAAGGTCTTCATCTGTAATACCTCTGGAATAGTAAGCATAGCTGCTTTCCTTGGGAATGTTAAAAAACAAGTCTTCTAATGGTGAATTAATGTCTGGCCCAAGATTTAAGGGTTCCGTCCAGTTTGTCCATGTATCATCCAGGCGTATAGTCATATAGATATCACTTCCACCATAACCGCTGAAACCATTTGATGAATAATACAATGTTTTATTGTCTGCATCTAAAAATGGAGCTGACTCTAATCCTGCAGAATTGACAACCGGCCCAAGATTTAATGGCTCAGACCATAAAGTGTCTTTCTTTTGAAAACTTACATATAAATCACGGTCACCATAAGAGTCTTTT
>DAOLDI010000004.1:0-19243 GCA_035327445.1 Cyclobacteriaceae bacterium
AAAGAGCAGGCCCTGACCAAATTTAGCGAAGGTGTAATCTTTTACATAAGCAAACTTTTGCTCTTGTCCGTTACTCAAATTGCGCAGCACCAGGTGATAACCGTTTTCATTTGATACTTTGCGCGCAGGTTTGGGTTTAGGTGCTGCAGCGGCTGAGTCAGGTTTGGGTTTTTCTGCCGGCTTAACTTCTTTTTGTGCTTCTAAGTGATAGGCCAGCCAGCCCCCGTTCTTCTCGGGCATTTTGTATGATCTCACATCGGGTACCTTTTCCAGCTTACGCGATTGAAAAGCATAAATACCCAGTGAATCTTTAGGCATATCATCAGCTTTCTTCTTTTGTCTGCGCAGCTCTTTTAACAATTCTTTCTGCGGTTTTATTTTAAATACCGCATACTTGCTGTCCCAGCTCAGGCTTATGTTTTCTGCCCTTGCCACTTCATCTTTGGTGTTGGTTCTGAGATTTAGTAACACAAGTTTACCATCGGCATCTTCGGGGTTAAGCGTGTAGGCTACATTGTTGCCATCGTTAGTTAAACTTCGGTAGGTAATGCTCTTCCATTCATCGTAAGCGGCATGGCTTAGTGGTTGTTTATTCACCACAGGGGCTGCTTGTCTGCGCTGGGCGTAAGCCAGGGTGCTGATGATAAGCAAGCCGGCAAGTAAAATATGTCTCATATTATTTAATTTAATCGAAGCAATTTAAGCTTAGTTATAAACCGGCAAAATATCTATGTGATGATTGGCACTTAATTGAAATTATTAAGTCTTGGTTAACCTTTCCTTTGCCAGATTTCGTATAATTGATTATACAAAAAACCGGCTTCTGCGTTACATTATTACTAAAACATAGAAATGAGATTTGCGATATTATTAAGTATTTTTTCTGTATACCATACGGCATTTTCACAAGAAAATCCTCGAATTGAAGTTGTGGCCATTACACATACACTCAACAATGTGAGTGTAAGTCATTTCCCCAACTACTTTATCAACAAACAATTTGAAAGTTATGTGATGAATGAGACAGCCCGCAAGCTGGTCGCAAAGTACCAGGCAGCTGAAGTAATGCTGCCGGCCAGTGTGCGTGTAAACCGCAGCGACAGGTATGGAAGGATAAGACATGAGATACCTATAAACATGATCAGTGATTTTGATTTATATGTTAGCATCATGTCTGTAATACAGAAAGATCTTAATTCACTTAATAAAAGATGGTTGTTTGATATCGTGATTCAAAAAGGAGAAGAGGTTGTTTTTACAAAACGTGTAGAACATCAATTAGAGCCTTATGCCATCTCAGGGTATTTAACACAAGTGCGCTGGTTAAGTCAGCAAGAGTTTGCAAATTTTTTTCTTACGGCAGTTGATGAATTACTTGAAACTATTCCTGCCAGAAGCAGTCCGATTAAATTGGGTAACGACCAATATGTAAATAACCTGATTGAAACCAGCATCCCCGGATTTAACACTTCATTGCTAAGTGTAAACGGTTCTTACATTACCGGAGGTAATGTGTCTTTAAGTGTTGACGGAAAGTCAGAAAGAATTGCCAGTATTGAATACACCAACCGTGGCTGGCGCGCCAGACCCCGCGAAGCTGTGAGCAATAAAAGCAAAGAAGTATTGCAGAAAGTAATGGGCAGCACTATTAGCGGAGCCTTGAACAGAAACTTTGTAAGAAACGGAATTGCACAAACAAATACAGGTGAAGAATTACAGATTCGCTATGATAAAATAACAATTGGCAACTCAGCACTTACTGCCATGTCGGCACCGGATTTTATACAAGTAGCTAAGTCAGATTCCATCACGGGGCATATGTTCTTTTTTTCTACTCCGAGTGGAGAGAATGTTCTATTTGGAGGCTACAGAGATGAAGGCAGTTTCGGCTGGGGCGATAAGCATTTTTTGCAGGGCGAACTGGATGGTAAATTTTATGTGGTTGAGTTTGATGAACAATTGGGTTTAATCTATTTCATGACAGAAACTGAAACAGAAGCCATTTTGCTGCTTCAGAATTTAAACTCGGCCAGTAGTGTGTTTGGTGGCTTAATGCTAAGCGCAAACAACAGAAGAATTTTACTAAAAAGTTATGCCAATACTTCGGTTGATGCACCGGATGCGGAATGGTATGCACTATTTACACATCCGGATATTGGGCAAGAATCACTGGCAGTTTATGGCAAATTATTTCTGATGTTGTTCTTTGCTCTTGCGGCAAATTAATTAAAGCTGCTTCTATTCATTACATAAATGCCTAAAAACAGTAAATCCATGCGAACCTTACATAACACCATGAGAGTTATTGTGATTTTACTTTTGGTAATCTCAAATCAAGTACATGGATATCAAAAGCCACGTTTATTTGTAAACACGCTGCAACAGAATTACTACAATATAAATGTCAACCACCTTCCTAACTTTATTAATGATAAGCAGGTTGAATCCCATCTTATAAATCAAGTTGGGAGAAAGTTATCTGCACAATTTGATGTTGATGAGATTATACTTCCGGATTTTATTGAAGTAAAAATTAACGGTATTTATGCTACCAGGATGGCAAGACCAAGCGCTTCAATTGTAAATAACAGGGATCTTCAGGCAAGTATTATTTCCTCTATCAGCAGAGATTGGTCTTCAGTTCAGCGAATCTGGACTGTTGACATACAGGTGCTGTCCCCTTCGGGAATTGTATTCAGCAATAGAATAGAGCAAATATTAATGCCTTACTCTGTTACACCCTATCTCACTCAAATGAGATGGCTAGATAAACAAGAGTTTGCCAGCACATTTCTTTTGTTGGTTGATAAAACACTTGAAAATAACACGCTGAAAAATAAAAGTATTCGTTTAGGAAGCGATCAACTGATTAACAACGTGGTTGAAAAAGAGATACCGGGTTTTAAAACACATATCTTAACATTAAATGGCCCCCTGCTCAAAAGTCAAAAGGCCTCGCTGGCATTGGATACTGATGAGCAACGTTTAATTGGACTTAACCTTATTAATTCAAGATGGAAATTACCTTCTGATTTTGATCTTGATGATAAAAGCAAAAAAATTCTTGAAGAAATTATGGTTGAGCTCCCGGAAGGAAGCATTAAACGCGGAAGTATTCGAAAAGGGGTATTCAGTGTTTGGCAATCACACGAGTTAAAAGTCTTGCATAGCCAAATATCAATTAAGACAGATGAAGGCTACAAAACAGCTCCTGATTTTGTAGGGCTATTTAATAAAGAAAATGAACCAAAAGGCAGATTCTATTACTTCAAACAAGAAACCAGAGAGTACGACCAAATCAAAAGAAACAGAGACCCAAACGCTTTTGGCTGGGGCGAGAACCATTATCTGCAAGGAGAACTAAATGGAAGTTTTTACATCATTGAATTTAATGAGTTAACCGGAACAGTAACATTTAAAGATGAGTACGCCACCGAAGCAATTTTAGTGCTTCACAATATTAATCCTGCCAGCAGATCATTTGCCGGAATTATGATGAATAAAGGCAAAAAGAAAATTTTGTTCAGAGCAAAACGAAATAGGGACATTGATGCTACAGATGCGGAATGGTACGCCTTATTTAGTCAAGCCCAGGCATCACAACAATCATTGAGAGATTACACGCAATTATTCACATTGCTTTTCTTTGCTATTTCAGCAAACTAGGCTAAAACTTCTGCCACTAAATCCTGAGGAAGAATTTTTAGTAAAACCGGAAGCGTTAAAAAGCTTTGTGGCAGGTTGGTGACTACAAATGTCGGAATGGTTTTCATCGCTTTTAAAAGTCCCTCACGTACTTTATCATACTGTTCTGCACTTAACTGACTTTTATTAGCCTGGTCCAAAAGTTTAACCAATTGAAGGTTGGCTTTCATCTCCCTTACCAATACCGATCTGTTCTTTTGTACTACTCTGTTAAGCCTGCTGATAAAATCTTCGCTCATCCGTTCAAACTCTTCACGGTTCCTCAGGTAATCCATCTGGCTCCAGTGACCCAGCACAAAACCTTCAATTGCAATTAAGCTGTTCTCAAGATCATCATCGCTCAATTCAAACCGAACACATAACTCCTTTAAAAATCCGTGCTCCTGGTCTTCTACTTGCTTATCAGACCAAATGGTGAGTATGGCCAATTCGAGCAGATATTTCTTTAGAATCCATGAGCCGCTTTGGTGCACATCAATTTCATTTACACTTAGTCCTCTCTCAAAAACATCAAGCGCCTCTTTTCTTTTTTCACCTTTTAGAGCAGCGCCTTCTAAAAAGTATTCAAACAACATGCGCTCTTCCTGCTCTATGTTCATATTCGAATGCGCTGCTGCTGCAATAATTTTTGCAATTGCAAAACGTATTGAGGCCTTCTCTGCTTTGAAAAATTCAATTATAACTTTATCAGAGCGGGTATGAATCCATTTCGAAAAAATAAAGATGTCAAGAAACAATAAACTGTTTCTGAAGAAATTAATCCAAAAGTCTTTTTCAATTTTTGTACCTGTTTGTACACGTTTTTCTAAAATCAATTCTGCTATTTCATAATTACTTCGTGTCTTGCCAAGCAGGGTTTTTCTGGAGATAGAAATTTCCGGAAAAATGCTGTTATAAAATTCTCCAATACGGGCAATTGCCTCATCAATCACTTTATTCAGTTCTTCCTTTGAGTCAATTTTGCCTTCATGAAATAACAATGAACTCCCAATGAAGCATTCGGCTAGTAATACTTTCATTTTTTCCTTTTCATCCCAGCCTGTGGTCAGATTTTCGTCCCAGGTGCCAATGTTTTGTCCGTACATTATACCTGTTGGCTGTAACAACCTGTACAGGGATTGGTCAGGGTACGAACTGAAAAGGTGCAATTCGTGGGTTTGGGTGTTGAGAAGATTTGCCCTGGCTTCTATGTATTGATTTAACCAACCTTTTTTATTTAGCTTCACAGGGTTAAATATTTAATTGAAAAAATATTACTTACACAAAAGTTAAAGTCCTATTTCCATCCTTTGCTCTCCACTTCAGAGGCCGATAACTCAATTTTTTCTTTAAGCGATTGCTTAAACTTAATTAGCCGCTTCATCAAGTCTTCATCTCCTGTTCCCACAATTTGTGCAGCAAGTATACCTGCATTCTTGGCTCCGTTTAGTGCTACAGTTGCAACGGGTACTCCCGCAGGCATTTGAAGTATGGATAGTACAGAATCCCAACCATCAATAGAGTTGGAAGATTTTACCGGAACGCCAATAACAGGCAATGATGTAATTGATGCTACCATGCCCGGTAAGTGAGCAGCACCACCGGCTCCGGCAATTATTACTTTCATACCTCTATCAATTGCGCCTGAGGCATAATCAAACATGCGCTGTGGTGTGCGGTGTGCTGATACAATTGTTAACTCAAACGGAACCTGCAATTGCTCCAGCACCTCAGCTGCTTCCCGCATTATGGTAAGATCAGACTGGCTGCCCATGATAATACCGACTTTTACTGATTGGCTCATGCGCTCTTTACTTTCAGGGTTTCTTTCACAAAGTTGGCCTTTCTTACCAAACTTTCCATGTTATTGTCAACAATTGTTACATGCCCCATCTTTCTGAAGGGCTTTGTAAGCTGCTTTCCATACAGGTGAATGTTAACTCCTGAAAGCTGCATGCACTCCGCTAAGCCTTCATATGATGCCATTCCTTCATAGCCGTGTTCGCCCAATAAATTAACCATTGCCGATGAAGCAATAACTGCGGTATCGCCTAAAGGCAAATTCAAAATGGCGCGCAGATGTTGATGGTATTGAGAAGTAATGTTTGATTCTATGCTCTGATGCCCGCTGTTGTGTGGCCGCGGGGCACATTCATTCACCAAAATCTTTCCGTCTTTTGTCAGAAACATTTCTACGGCCAGCAAACCCACCATGTTAAATGAGCGGATTACATTCTCGGCAATTTGCTGTGCTTCTTTGGCCAGTGCATTATCAATTCGTGCCGGTGAAAATAAATACTCTACAAGGTTAGCTTCGGGATGAAAGACCAATTCAACTACAGGAAAAGATTTTATTTCACCTGTTTCATTTCTGGCCACAATTACGGCAATCTCTTTTTCAAAGTCGATGAGCTTTTCTAAAAGTCCGGGCGCATCAAAGGCCTTATTCAAATCATTTTCAGATCTTAACACTTGCACACCACGTCCATCATAACCCTCCTTCCCCAACTTATTTACTGCCGGCAAAAAATTTTTGTTGCTGATAACATCTTCTTTATTCTCAACTAAAATAAAATCAGCTGTTGGTATCTGGTGCTTTTTATAAAATTCTTTCTGTGTTCTTTTGTCCTGGATGATTTCAATTATTTCAGGCTGGGGAAAAACTTTTTTGCCTTGCGCAACTAAATCTTTCAGTGCCTTAGTATTCACATTCTCAATTTCAATACTGATTACTTCGCAGTCTGTTGCAAAGCGCATCACGGTATCATAATCCGTTAATTTTCCCTGCTGAAATTCAGCTATTGCATTACAGGGTGCGTTGGCATCCGGATCAAGAATTTTAAATTTTATATTATAGTCTATACCGGCTTGTATGAGCATACGGCCAAGCTGACCTCCACCCAGTATGCCTAATTTTCCCTTGAACATCGGCTAAAAAATTTCTACGTCAGTTATTTTATCTCCAACCTGAATTTGATGAACCACCTGCATGCCATCAATTACTTCGGCAAATATAGTATACCGGCCATCAAGATGTGGTGTTGGAGAATGCGTAATGAACCATTGTGTGCCTTCTGTGTCTTTGCCTGCAGACGCCATGCCCACACTCCCGGTTTTATATCTGCGTGGACTAAACTCTGAACGAATGCTGTAATCTTCACTGCCCCAGCCGTCTCCGCGGTAGCAACCTCCCTGAATCACAAAATTGGGAACTACCCGGTGAAAGTATTTTTGTTTGTAATACCCTTGTTGTGCAAGCCTGACAAAATTAGCCGCAGAACCCGGACTCTCTTTACTAAGTAATTGAATAATAATATCGCCCTTGCTTGTTTTTATGCGCGCCTTGCTTTCATCATTTAGTGATTGAAGTAATTCCCAATCAATTGGATTGTTGTAGGCGTTTACTACTTGTGGTAAATCTCTGTTTTCAAAATAAGCAATGGCCTTTTCAAGTTCTTGCAGCGCCTCATTGTCGCGAGGCAGATTAAGCTTTGCTTTTGCTTCATGCAAAAATGATGTATTGCTGATAAGTTCTTTATAGGGCAATCTTGGGTTAACCAAAGCAGAAGAAATGCTTCCGATTATGGCCAGGTCTCCGGTATTGACGGCCTGCCTGTAAAAATCCAATCTACGCTCCCGGCTTTCATTAAGCCTGTTGTCTGCATCTTGTCTGCAGAGTATTTGAATGGCCGTTGATCTTAGTACAGCTTTAGCCTCATTATTTAATACGCTTGTTTTTAGTAAATTAATACCATCTTCAGTATGCACGATACAATCGGCATAAAAACTTTTCACATAATCATCAGTAGATTGATTGAAAACTTGCAGTGCTTCCGCCAGCAGATCTTCATGTTGATGCAAGAATATAATTTGCTGATAAAGCTGTGCTTTAACACGATGATCAGACAGTTGTGTTGCTACATGTACCAATTTTGAAATATCATGCGATTGGGTTAAGCGAATAGATTCAGCAGCTGCTAAGCGCACCTGATGATGCTCATTTTCTAATGCAGTAAGATAAAATGATTCGGTTAACTCAAGAGGAATTGCCCCCAAAGCCCGGCAGGCATTAACCTTAACGCGATAATCCTGAGTTGATGTAAATACTTGGTCAATGGTTGGTATGGCTACATCGGCCGGCACTCTGCGCATCGTTAAAAGCAAAGCCATCAATACTTCAGGGTTTGGTTCATTCACGATGGTCTTACTTAGTTGAGCTGCATAATTTCTCAAATCTGTATTTACACCTCTGGCAAAAAAATGCGCGAGCGCTAACCTCGCTTCATCATCAATTTGTAAATTCAATAATCCAAGGGCTTTTGTAATCAGTGCATCATTGGCTTTTCGCTGCAAGCCTACATGATACAGTGCATGGCAATAAGCTGTGGCGATCTCTTTGTTGAGTTCAAGATTTTCTAACCAGGCAATCGCTGAAGCATCTGCCGTTTTGCCAATAGCTTCCAGCAAATTATTTCTTAATTCGAGCTCAGTTGTTTTCTGCCACAAGTCCATCAATTTTTTCGGCACAGCAGCTCCACCAGTTTGGCCAATGGCAAATGCAGCCGCATGTCTTACTTCTGCAAACTCATCTTGTAATAACGGAAACAAGAACTGTACATAATTGGTATCTTGTACAGAGCCAAAAGCAATTGTTGCCTGAAGCCGAAGAGCTACATCAGCTGATTTCAGAAAATGCAAAAGGCTGTCAGCCTTTCTTCTGTCTTGCAGATTAAAAATTTCAATCTCTTGCTGGCTAAAAAAAGATTCTTCTTTCTGTTGGCAAGCCGCAAACAGAAAAAGCAAAATCACAAAATACCTAAGCATGAAAATTATTTTCAGGGGAAACTCAACTTGGCAGCTTCTGCCGTTACATCATCAAAATTGAGACCTGCAGCCTTAGCAGCATATAAAAGAAATCTTACTTCTTTGATGTGAACATCTCCATCTACACTTATAAGCTTATATAATATTGCAAAAGCCCTAAGCTTTTCCTGGTCTTTACACGAGGTAATAAAATCCAATCCGCTGGAATAGATATCCCGCTCACGCATCTTGGGTACATCATGTGTAAAATTAGTAAAGGTTTCATCAGAGATTTTCTCCATACCCCTGATTACTTTGAGAGCTTCCATTTCATTCTCATCTATCTCACCATCTGCCCCAACTAATAAATGAGTTAGATAAAGTAGTGCAAGCTGATAATTTGGACTAGGCATTGTAGAGTAGGGTTACCAGTTAAATGTATTAATTGGAACTAAATGTAAGCATAAAGTTTGATTCAAATAATTGAATTATTCGAATTAACTTACTTAGGAAAGTATTTGATAAACAAGTAGTGCAGCCAGGTAGGCAAGTAATGTCATGTAGGCCAATTGAATCATTGGCCACTTCCAGCCTTTGGTTTCTCTAAAAACTACTGCAATAGTGCTCATACATTGCATGGCAAAAGCATAAAAAACAAGTAATGAAAATCCAACTGCAGGCGTAAACCTGGGGCCTCCGGTTTCAGGATTGATTTCGGTTCTCATCCTGCTTTTAATGGTACTTTCATCATCTGTATCTCCCAGGCTGTATATGGTAGCCATGGTACCCACAAATACTTCGCGTGCAGCGAAAGATGTAATTAATGCAATCCCAATTTTCCAGTCATAGCCGAGTGGTCTAATCAGCGGCTCAAGTTGCTTTCCCATTATACCTGCATAGGAATTTTCAAGTCTAACCGCAGCTATCTGGTTTTGCACTGCTGTTGAATTGATTTCGGTCTCTGAAAGGGCACTTGTAATGGCTTCTTCGGCTTCATCCATCCGGTTGGATGGACCATATGATGCTAAAACCCATAACAGAATCGAGATCGCTAAAATGATTTTACCTGCCTCAAAAACGAAAGTCTTCGATTTTTCTAAAATGATAAAACCAACATTCGACCATTTGGGCCATTTATAAGTTGGCAGTTCCATAATCAAAAAGCCTTTGTCGCGGGTTTTGATGATGAGCTTCATCACAAAGGCTGAAAAAAGTGCCGCTACAAAGCCAAGCAGATACATTCCCATTAAGGCAATACCTTGAAGGTTTATTAGCCCCAGATAAATTTTTGCTGGCACCACCAATGAAATGATAATGGTATACACAGGCAACCTTGCAGAACAACTCATCAGGGGAGTAACCATTATGGTAATGAGGCGGTCTTTCCAGTTCTCAATATTTCGCGTTGCCATAATAGCTGGAACAGCGCAGGCAACTCCTGAAAGTAAAGGCACTACACTTTTACCATTTAGACCAAATTTGCGCATGATCTTATCCATAAGAAAAACCACACGCGACATATAGCCACTTTCTTCCAGTATAGCTATGAAAGCAAAGAGAATGGCAATCTGTGGAATAAAAATAGCAATACCGCCTATGCCCGGTACTACGCCATCTGCCAATAAACTAGAAAGAGCACCTTCGGGCAGTGTATCTGATAAATAATTACTCAGGTTTGAAAATGTTGCATCAATAAAATCCATGGGTATGGTAGCCCAGGCAAAGATGGATTGAAACACCAGGAAAAGTATGGATAGGAAAATCAGGTAACCCCAAATTTTATGCGTTATTACAGCATCCAATTTTGCGGTTACATTTTTCCATGCAAGAGTTTGATTTAAAAGTGTGGCCTTTGCAATAATCTCATTGATACTTTCATATCGCTTAAGTGTTTCTTCATGTTGCCAGCGCATAGCTTCTTTAGGAAGTGCTTCTTTAGCCGCTGTTAAAATCTCTTTTTGGCTTGCAGATAAATATTCCAGTTTATCTGCCTGCTGCATTAGCTGATACAATTGATAATCACTTATAAAGTCAATTTGTGATTTCAGCTTACTCAGTACTTGTTGCGTTGCTTCATTGGGTTGGAAAAAACTTTTGTCAGATTTAGCAAGATTGCTAATGAGCATGCTCTTTAATTCGGCAATACCTTCTGCTGTTCTTGAGTTAACAGCCACAACCGGCACACCAAAACTTTCTTTCAATACTTGAAGGTCATACTGTATGCCCGCCTTCCTGCTTAAGTCAATCATGTTGAGTACCAAAATAGCCGGTAAACCCAAATCGATGATTTGGGTTAACAACAAGAGGCTGCGCATAAGGTTAGATGCATCAGCAACTACCAGAACTTTATCAGGAAAAGATTCATTGCTTTTATTGCTGAGTATATCTACCACAATACGCTCATCTTCTGTGCGCGGATTGATGCTGTAAATACCCGGCAGGTCAATCAGCTCTAATCGTTTTTCTTCAAATTTGATAAAGCCTGATTTCTTATCAACTGTAACCCCAGGGAAATTGCCCACCTTTTGGTTTAGGCCTGTGAGTAAATTAAAAAGTGTTGACTTGCCAGAATTTGGATTTCCAGCCAAAGCAATTTTAAAATCGAATGGCTGCTTAGTCATTAATTAAGAAGTGAAATACTTGCTGCTTCTTCAATTCTCAGTGAAAGTTCGTAGCCAGAAATGCTGATACAAATCGGATCTCCGAGCGGAGCCCTGAAATTGAACCTTACCGGGGTGCCTGGCAAACAACCCATTTCAAGTAATTTTAAAGAGATAGAATCGTCCAGAAATCCACCAATAATGGCCGTTTCTCCGGGTTTCATTTCTGCTACATTTCTAACTGGCACCAAGTCTTTTTATTTAGATTGATTATAAACAAGGGCGAAGATACACGGAGAATGCCTATCCTGCAACTAAGCTGATATAAATCAGGTTTTTTAGGGGTATGGTCAAAAAATCAAAGAAAAGCAGTCCTAAAACAAAGGATAAAAAGCCCAGGCATACACCTGCAACTATACCTCTTAATGTGGAAGAAAATTCAGATGCTGAGGAGAATAACTTCGACTTTGGGGGCTTGCCCAACAGGGACCTGAAAAAGAATTTAGGCTGTGTATAATCAGAAACTATCGGTAAAGTAAACCCGCTTAACGCGCTCGCTTATACCTGATATTATTTCGTATGCTATTGTGTTTGCCCAAAGGGCATGCTGTTGAAGTGCTAATTCATTACCGAAGATGATAACCTCCTCACCTTCATCTGCTTCAATACCAGAAAGATCAACCATGATCATATCCATACACACATTGCCTATTACTGGTGCAAGTTTTCCGTTAACCCAGACTTTGCCTTTTCCATTACCGAGACTTCTTCTGAAACCATCCGCATAACCAATTGCTACCGTTGCAATGCGGGTGTCTTTTTCAATTTTTCCCATTCGGCCATAACCTACGCTCTCTCCCTGTTTTACTAGCTTGACTTGTGAAATAATTGATTTTAAGGTTAAAACATTTTGAAGATTAATCTTATTGCCTATACCCCCCGCACCATATAATGCAATACCTGTACGCACCATATCAAACTGATAGAAAGGGAATCTCATGATACCCGATGAATTAAGAACATGTTTAATTGGATAATAATTAATCGCGGCTGTTATCTGTTGATATAATTTTTCAAAACGTTCAATTTGCTGTTGTGTAAATTCATCATGCGCGCTGTCTTCAGCTGCGGCCAGATGTGTAAAGATTGATTTGATTTGTATTTGTTTGTTCTGCTTAACTTCATTTATTACTTCCTCAATTTCATCGGCATTCAAACCTAAGCGATTCATACCGGTTTCCAGTTTCAGATGGATGCCTATGCTTCGGTTACCGTTTGTCTGTAATAATTCATGTAAAAGATTCAAAGAATAGATTTCAGGCTCAAGATGGTTCTGATAACAAAGCTCCAGGCTATCTGCTGAAGGATTCATCACCATGATAGGTTTTGTAATACCATGATCGCGCAACTGCTTGCCTTCATCACCATAAGCTACTCCAAAATAATCTGTACCATGATATTGCAGTCGGGATGCTACTTCTTCAATGCCGCTGCCATAAGCAAATGCCTTTACCATGGCCATAAGTTTTACACCTGGATTTAATGCTGCTTTTATTGCATTCAAATTGTGAATGATAGCGCCAACATTTATCTCTAAAACAGTTTGATGCGTTTTAAGCGCAAGTGCAGTTGCAATTCGCTCAAAAGCAAATGGCCGCGCACCTTTAATCAGGACCAAATTTTGATCCAATTGTATGTTTTGAATTTGCTGCAGCAGATGTTCTGTTGAAATAAAAGTATTGATCTCAACATCAAATAAACTTTTATGCCTGATAAAGCCTGGCCCAACCGTTATAAGCCTTGATATACGTTTCTCATTAATCAACAAAGCAATCTTTTTGTATAACTGCTTTTCCTCTAGTCCTGATTGCAAAACATCAGAAAGAATTACCGTTTTCTTTTTATGCGGAAAAGACGTCAGGTAATCAAGCGCTATTTGCAGGCCAGCCAAATCATTATTGTAAGTATCATCAATCAAATGGGTACCCTGCAAACCCCGCTTTAATGATAAGCGCATAGGTATATTACTAAGCTTACTAATACGCTCATTGATTTGTTCTGTGCTTTTTCCCAAATAAATAAGTGTTGCTGCGCAATGCAAAAGATTTTCCTGCATGGCTTTATGTCTTACTGGTATGTTCAACTGGTAAGACTGATTATTGAAGCTTAATGTTAAATGATTTTCAGTATGCTTTACAATTTTGATATCAGCATCTTCATGATAAGCCCAGCTTAAACTTTTTTTATTAATGATTTTCATCTGCTCATGAATTGCAGTATGATCAGCACAATAAATGATAAGCTTGCTGCTGACAAAGAGTTTTAATTTCTCTTCAATTTTTTGATGTTGTGAATTAAAGCCTTCATCATGCGCACTTCCGATATTGGTGAAAATTCCAATATCAGGCTGAATCATTTCCTCAAGCCGCTCCATTTCTGCGCTTGTAGAAATACCTGCTTCAAAAATGCCAAGGTCATGCTGCGTTTCAATTTGCCACACTGCAAGGGCAACACCAATTTGTGAATTATAACTACCGGGATTTTTTATGAGCTGATGATCATAAGATAAAAGTTCTGCCAACCATTCTTTAACAATCGTCTTTGCATTGCTGCCTGTAATTCCAATAACGTTGAGATTGAATTGTTGACGATGATATTTAGCCAACAATTGCAAAGCTCTTACTGTATTTTGCACCAGGAGCACATTAGCATCCTCAAGGTTTTGAAGCGCTATGTTTTTTTCAACAACAAAATTCCGCAGGCCTTTTTGATAAAGTTCGTGAACATGATTATGGCCGTCATGTCTATCTCCTGTAATCGCAAAAAATATCCCGCTATTTACATTCGTAATTTTACGACTGTCGGTTATTAAGGTGTCCACCTCATTGTCTTCAGCAACATTTAGGAAATCTCCTTTTATAATTTTTGCAATTAATGATACCGGATAACTTTGATGAGGCATAATTAAAACAAACGTGAACCCAAAGGAACTGCCTTTTCTGTGGTACACAAAACAACCCTGCCTTCTTTATCCGGAAAACCAGTTACCAGTACTTCTGAAATAAAATTCGCTATTTGTTTTGGGGGGAAATTGACTACACAAACCACCAACTTGTTCAATAACTCATCCTGATTATACAATTCAGTGATTTGAGCACTGGATTTTTTGATGCCCATTTCGGGGCCAAAATCAACCCATAGCTTGTAGGCGGGCTTTTTTGCCTCGGCAAAAGGCTCAATTTTGATGATTTTACCCACTCTTAAATCAACTTTTAAGAAATCATTCCACAATATCATTTTTTTCATATTTTTGAATCCCTTGTCTACGGGGAAACATTTTGTTGACTAGTAACGTTAAAACAGAAGCTAAATGCCTATGAGCAAATTCTCTCAAAATTATATTCTGTTTTTCACTTTGACGCTATTAGTGTCACTTCCGTTAATTTCTTTTGCTCAGGAAGGTTCCAATCCAAATAACGAAGGTTACGAAACAGAGAAACAGGAAAATCAATATGAGAAATATACACCCAATATTGACCTTGAAGGTAAAGTAACTCTAAGCCGCACAACAAATCAACAAGATTCAATTATCATCAAACCAGCACCGCTTAACAGAATTCAGCCCAATGCAATTCCTGTTAGTCCAGAAAAAGAACAAGAAAAAACCAATTCTTCTTTCAACATCTTCTATTACATGTTTCAGAAATTCAAATTGGGAGATATTATCGACCAGTAATCCTTTTTTTAATTTCTCTGCTATATTTGCAACTCCGTTGCAAATATGAGACTTTACTTCTTACTGATACTATTAAAACTTTCTGCTATTCAGGCGTTTACTCAGCCAGAAGACTGTCAGTATAGGTTAAGAGGTTACGTAAGGGATGGTCAACAAGGGGCGCTGGCTGGTGCCAGTGTTATTATTTCTTCAATCCAAAAGGCAGCTTCTGCCGATGCCCATGGTTATTTTGTGCTTGACAATTTGTGTGCAGGAAAATACGAGCTAACATTTTCTTTTATAGGGTATAAAAATCAAAGCATTGAAGTAATCATTCCTGCCGAAATGGTAATAGAGGTGATACTGGAAGAAGATGCATTTTACCTGGAGGATATTAAAGTTGAAGCACTTGCCCTAGCTAGCCCCGTGCAAAGCACTGCTCTTTTAAGTGAGCGTGAATTTGATCTTGTAAAAGGAAAAAGTTTGGGTGAATCTTTAAGAAGGCTTCCGGGCATCAGCACGCTGCAAACAGGGCCGGCCATTTTTAAACCTGTCATCCACGGCTTGCACAGTCAACGCATTTTGATTCTCAACAATGGAATTCGTCAGGAAGGCCAGCAATGGGGCCCGGAACATGCACCTGAAATTGATCCCTTTATCGCCAATGAAATAACTGTAATTAAAGGAGCTGAAGCAGTAAGATACGGAGCCGATGCCATGGGCGGTGTAATTCTCATTGATACACCTCCGCTTCACCAAAGCAAAGGCTTAGGCGGAGAGTTAAACCTAATGGGCATGAATAACAGCAGAATGGGGGTTGTTTCAGGTATGCTTGAAGGGGATTTTGCAGGCTCAGAAAAATGGGGCTGGAGGTTGCAAAGCACGTACAAGAAAGGAGGGGACTTTAAAGCTGCACGCTATTATCTTAGTAATACAGGATTGGAAGAAGTAAATTTTTCTGCTGCGCTCGGTTATAAAACTGATGCGCAAGGATTTGAATTATACCTGAGTAGTTTCAATGCAGAGATTGGTATTTTAAGAAGCGCACATGCAGGCAGCTTAACTGACCTGAACAATGGCATCAACAATGATACACCCTGGTTTGTACGCGACTTCAGTTATGACATTGATAATCCCAAACAAAAAATAGGGCATCACTTATTAAAGCTCAATGCATTCAAAAATTTTGGTGAAAGGCGACTTGATTTTCAATATGGCATTCAACTAAATGAACGCAAAGAATTTGATGTTAGACGCGGAGGCCGTAGTGATATCCCTGCACTTTCCTTACAGTTGATTACACAAACTCTTGATGCATCCGTAAATCACCAAACCGGATTTTCAGAAGGTACACTTGGTGTAAATCTCACCTACAAAAATAATATCAATGTGCCCGGCACCGGTATTAGGCCACTACTTCCTAATTATGAACAGGCCAATGCGGGCATCTTCTTAATTGAACATTTTAACCGCGCAGAATGGAAGTATGAATTGGGCTTGAGATATGATTATCAGTTTTTACTGGTTAGGGTATTTGACGGTGCTGGTGAATTATTCAAACCACAATTTAACTTCAACTACTTTTCTGCATCAGTCGGGGCGCATCGCAAGTTACTTCCGGGTGCGGTATTCAATTCACATTTAGGTTTTTCTTCCCGACCACCACATGTTAGTGAATTATACAGCGAAGGCCTGCACCATGGAACAGCATCTATTGATGAAGGTCTAATGCGTCCTAATGGGGAATTGTTAACCGATCAGTCATTCATTAAAAATGAAGAATCTTTTAAATGGATTAATACAGTTAGTGTATTTAAGAAATCATTTGGTGCAGAATTAAGTGTTTACGCCAACCTCATTGATAATTATATATACCTAAGACCAACTACTACACGCTTAACCATTAGAGGGGCCTTCCCGGTATTTCAATATTCACAAACAAAAGCCCTTTTAGCTGGTGCCGATCTAAGTGTAAATACCGATCTAAATAAAAACTTCAGTTTCACAGGTAAGTACTCTTATGTACATGGAAGTGATTTAACCAATAATGATGTGCTGATATTTTTACCACCTGCACAATTTGAAAATGGTATAACTTATCAACTTCCTAAGCAAGGAAAAATATATGATGTATTCTTTTCTTTGATAGCTTCCAGCAACCTAAGACAATTCAGAGCCCCTCAGGTAATTCCGCCAAATGAAGTAAGAGATTATGATGGAAATGAATTATTCGATTTTGCTCCGGCACCAGCATCGTTCACCTTATTGAATTTTGAACAAGGATTTAAGTTTAATGTTCGCGATAAAGCGGTATCAGTTGTTTTCACCGTTGAAAATATACTTAACGAATCTTATCGTGTTTATATGAACAGACTAAGATATTTTGCTGATGACGTTGGCAGAAATTTTTCTATCAAACTTAAATATGATTTTCACTCACATGATTAATTATTTTGTTTCACTTAAATTCTATAACACAATGAAAACGATTAACTATTTTCTTTCATTATTGCTGGTTGCAACAATGTTGCTGTTTACATCTTGCGGAGAAGATCCGGAACCTGAAAACGAAGAAGAGCTGATAACAACAGTAAAGCTTACTTTTTCAGTTGTTGGAATGGCAAGCACTCCGCAAACATTTACCTGGAGAGATCTGGATGGCGATGGACCCAATGCTCCGGTGATTGAAACGATTACACTACAAGCAGACAGAACCTATGCGGTAAGTATAGAGCTACTTAACGAATCAGAAAACCCTGCCGAAGATATCACAGAAGAAATTGATGAAGAACGTGACGAACACTTATTCTGTTTCGAAGCTACAAATGGTTTAAACCTTGCCATTACCAGAACAGATACAGATGGCACTTTTGAAGTTGGCCTTGAATCAGAATGGGTAACAGGTGCTGCAAGTACAGGAAGTGTAACCGTTATTTTAAAACATCAACCGGGTACCAAAAATGGTTCATGTGATCCGGGTGAAGTCGATGTTGAAGCAACGTTCCCGGTTGTAATCCAATAATCAACAAATTAAAAAAGCCCTGAGTCCAGGGCTTTTTTATTACTGTTTTATCAGAAACTGTTCAAGTTCTTTCAGCTTAATAATTCCTTCATAAAAGGCTCTTGCAAAAATTACCCCGAAGACACCGATGTCATTCAGGTGTTTAATGTCATCTACATTTCTTACACCACCGCTGGCCAAAACACAAATTCCGGGAAATCTCTTGATAATATCTTCATATAAATCAAAGGCAGGACCCTCCATTAATCCATCGCGCGAAATGTCAGTGGTTTTTACATACTTCAATCCCCTGTTAAAAAAATAATCGATATGCTCATACAAATCGATTTCAGATTTTTGTTGCCAACCCTTAAAGGCAATTTTCATGGAGTTTACATTGGTAACATCGGCTCCAAGTGTAATCTTCTCTCTGCCGTAAGACATAATCCATGAAGCAAACAATTCAGGATTGATTACAGAAATACTAGCGGCCGTTATGTAATCAGCACCATATTCAAAAGCTTTTCCTATATCACCATCTGTGTGAATTCCTCCGGTGAAATCAATCTTAAGATCAGTATAACCTGAAACGGCTTCAAGTACATGATAATTTTTTGGACCTCCCTTTTCTGCACCATCTAAATCAACTAAATGTAAGACTTCGAGGCCGTGGTCTTCAAACTTTTTGGCCAGATCAACGGGGTTTTCATCATACACTTTTTCACTGCTAAGATCACCCTTATTCATCTTAACCACTTTGCCTTTTCTGATTGCTATTGAGGGAATTATCTGAATCATCTTCGAATTTTTCGGGCTTGGAATTTACACCTGAAAAATGAAATGCCAAGGCTTGAGGGTAAATTAACTTTCTATATGGCCCTTTATCCGGCCCGGAATTTGTTTTCACAATTATTAGCTAACTTTATCCATATTAAAACTTCGAGCATGCGATTGATTTTTTCTTTGATTTGTCTGGTTGCAACTATTGGTGTTTTTGCGCAGCAGCAAGTAAGAAGACTCCCCTACAACATCAACCAGGGCGGCAGAAATAATCTCGGACCATACATCAGCTTTGACGGTAATCATCTGCTTTTTTTAACAGATTATACTGAAGACAGATCGCTTACGCTCATGTATACTCAGCGCGCAGCCGGCAGCTGGCAAGAGCCCATTGAATTACCCCGAAGTATAAACTCAAGATTAAATTACGCCTACGGTGTTGCCTTAAATGCTGATGCTAGCCGCCTATATTTCACAAGTGCACGTGCTGGCGGAGTTGGCAAATATGACATTTACTTTGCAGAAAAGAGAGGTGTTAGCGGCTGGTCTGAACCACAAAACTTTGGCTTCCCGGGTAACTCAACAGAACATGATGGTTGCCCTTCAATCTCGGCTGATGGCACCGAAATTTATTTTATGCGATGCGGGCAAATGAGCCCC
>DAOLDI010000005.1:0-18787 GCA_035327445.1 Cyclobacteriaceae bacterium
CGCATTACCAGCATGATGTATTTACATAATCAGGAAATTGTTTGATAGCAAACTGATTGTAATAAATTAATTTACCAGATTTCGCTACCATGATGTGCAGCTTGAAACGGTCGATGTAAATGTATACAGGTGATTTTAATGCGGATGCATCATATTGAAGTCCAAACTCAATCAGTGCATTCGACTGATGAATAAAATTGATTTTTGTATTGGCATATTGCTGCCTTAACCAATTACTGATTATTTTAGGAACGGCAAATACAGTTACCGCATCAGTGCCTTTGCCATGTGCATACAAAATCTCTTCTTTATCAGTATCTAATCGTGCATTAAAGCTGAGATATTCTGAAGCTGCCTCTGGTATAAATAGCGCATCAGGAACCTGAATGAATTTACTGTTTTTAAAAGCAACTCTTACTTCTTTCCAAAAACCTGCGGTTAACAAGTGATGGGCCTCAAATAAACTGAACAGCAATTCCTGAAGTTCTTCGTAAGAAGAGATAACATCAAAAACATAATCTTCAAGCAGCAGGCAACGTTTGCTTTCATCATCAACAACACAAAGCTGCAGGTCTCTTACACCCAGGTTAAGCAACAAGACGTATTGATGAAGCTGATCTACCTCAAAGTGCTCATCTTTAATTTTCTTGATGAGCTTGTAGCTTATGTTGGTAGTTTCCAATACTAGATTATTCCCAGTTACCTGCAGTAGATACGTCAGTTCTTGAACCAAAGCGCAACGGCTTGCGGTTTTTGGCTTCATTGCTTTCTTTACGATTTGGGTTAATCGGTGCCGGGTCTTTCACTTCAATCACATCAATATTGAAAAGACCGCGTTCTACTTTTGCCGTAAATATTTCAAACTTCTGATTGTTCTTGCTACCCGGAACATAGGCTAACCTGTTCAGATCAATGTTGGGATTGAACTGGTATTCCCAATAAGTAATTAGAAAACGATTTTTATTGATCTTTTCTCCGGGTTTGATATCCGCCAATGTGCTGATTGTTCCGCTTTGAAGGAAAGTGTGGTCAGTAGTTTTATCTCCTACAGTTAAACGATAGGCCTTAACACCCTTAACAACGCGATCACCCTCTTTAACCAGGAAGCCGCCAAAGGTACCATTATCGGCAGCATCAATAATCATTGTTTTCTTGAAAATTCTATCCTTAACCGGCACGAAATCAATTGTATCGAACTGCACATTGATACTGTCGCGTCCATATGCTAAGGGAATAATCGTTTCAATTCTTTCTACGATGGGGTATTCAGCGTTTTCAATGAAATAAATCAAGCTATCCCAGTTGCTGGTGTATCTTTTGTTTACTTCCTGAAATACAATCTGTGCTTCTCTGATAAGTTTAAGCTTTTCAATTATCTGGCTTTCAACTTCAGCAATAGATTCACGCTCAACAATGGTAGTTCTGATGCTGTTGGCCAAAAACAAGCCCAAACCGATGGCTACAACAAAAAGTACGTAGGTAGAAATCTTGATTATATTCATTTTTAAGGGTATTTAAGATGCAATTATAAATATTTTGGCCCTGAAAAAGCAATCAAAAACATATTGAGTGCTTAATTATCTGTTACAGGCTATAATAACCCCTTAATTGCCTGAGAGACACAATTTCGGGGCAGATTTTGAAGATGCCATGCAGGTTTTCGGGATGAATGGCAGCCAAGGTATCCTGACTGATGAAAGCTACTTCTTTGATAAGCTGATCAGGCCCCTCCATTTCTGGATCGTAGCCGGTTTTGAGCTTAGCTAAATCTTTTGGCTTCACTTCAAAGAATAGTTCTATTGCATGCAGCGGATCTGCCATGTATTCACAGGCGAAAAGAAATTGCCCCGGCTCAATTTCTAGATTACTTTCCTCAAAAAACTCTTTTTTTAATCTTTCTGTTGCTTTTTCGCCAAATTCAAGTCCACCTCCTGGTGGTGCCCATAGAAAATCCCTGCCTAAGCCAATATGCTTTACCATCAATAATTTGTCATCATGAAAGCAGAGTCCGCATACCCTGATTCTTACCCGGTTTCCAAATTTTTCCTGAATAATATCTTTCATCAATTAAATGGCTTAAGGTTACCAGCTAAGGTAAAGCTGAATAAAATACCAAGGCCAGAAACGAAAGTACTTGATTAGGCGTTTAGGTGGCAGGATAATTGATTGAAATAATTAATTTTGACTTAAAGTTTACACGTATGAAGCATTTATTCACATTGTTTTTTGTCTCTGTGCTGGCATTAGCAGCTACAGCACAACAAGCACCTGAGCAAAAACCTACAGGTCCTTTTATGAAGTTTGAAAAGACCAGTCACGACTTTGGCGATATCAGCCATGGTGATAAGGTTACACATATTTTCAAATTTACCAATACAGGTAATGAGCCTGTGATAATTACCAACATTGCAGTTCAGTGTGGTTGTACGGCACCTAAGTGGCCAAGAGATCCAGTTCCTCCAGGTGCAAGTGCTGATATTGTAATCAGTTTTGACAGTACCGGAAAATCTGGTAAGCAAAACAAAGTGGTTACCATCATTTCAAATGCTTCTAATCAGAACAACACGCTTACCATTACCACCAATATTCTGGCTAAGGATACTAAATAATCAGAGTTTCATATGACATTATTAAAAACGGCTTGCGTTAGCAGGCCGTTTTGTTTTATAACTTTTTGTACATACTCCAGGCTATTAACACCCAGCCAATCATAAAACTGAGTCCGCCAAGCGGAGCAACCATACCCATCAACATTGAAGTAGTTTGTGTGCTGGTACTGATTGAATATAAACTTCCGCTGAATAGAATAATGCCGCTAATGAAGAACCATACTGCCTGGGGCAAAACTTTTGATTTGTACTGTCTCATGAGTAATCCAGTAACAATTATGGCCAGGGCATGATAAAAGTGATAGCGGGCTGCAGTTTCAAAAGTGCTGCTTCTTCCGGTTTCTTCAAGTAATTCTTTTAAGCCATGCGCACCAAATGCACCCAGTGCAACTGCCAGTGCTGCAAGAATTGCGCCTACAAGTATTGCAAATTGTTTTTTCATGATCTATCGGTTTAATGGTAGGTTCTTTCTCCAAATACAGCAGTGCCAATGCGCACAAGGGTGCTGCCTTGTGCTAAAGCAATTTGGTAATCGCCACTCATGCCCATTGAAAGTTCTTGCATATTTACATTAGCGTTGTTGCTCAATGATTTAACACGATCAAATAATAGCTTTAAGCCGGCAAATTCTTTACGTACTTGTTCTTTATCATCGGTAAAGGTAGCCATGCCCATGAGTCCTACAATATTTACGTGGTTAAGATTGGCCAGATCATCAGACTTAATCAATTCAATAAGTTCATCAGCAGAAAAACCAAATTTACTTTCTTCTTCGGCAATGTGCACTTGCAGTAAACATGCAATTACCCTGTTATTTTTTTCAGCTTGTTTGTTGATTTCCTCTAACAGCCGAAAGCTATCAACCGAATGAATCATGGCAACGAAAGGTACAATGTACTTTACTTTGTTTCTTTGCAGGTGGCCTATCAAATGCCATTCAGCATCAGCAGGTAAATGTTCATATTTACTTAACATTTCCTGCACTTTATTTTCACCGAACAGTCGTTGGCCTGCATCATAAGCCTCTTTAATTTTTTCTATTGCCTGTGTTTTGCTTACTGCAATTAACCTGGCGCCAAAAGGTTTTAATTCTGCCTGAAGTAATTCGATATTGTTTTTGATACTCATTGATTAATTTTAACCTTAAAACCACTGCAATTTATGGCCTTATTAGGAACATTGCTCAAGCGCGGGATAAAGATTCGGGAAATACTGCATCAGGAATTTTCAACACCATTTGAATTGCAGCGCGAAACCCTGAAAGATTTATTGATAAGCGCCAAGGATACTGACTTTGGCAAGCATTATCATTTTGCTGAAATTCTAAAATCTTTCAAAAAAGGGCAACGTACTTTTTATACGCAGTACAGGCAAATTGTGCCTACACATAATTATAATAAAATTTACAAGGAATGGTGGCACAAAGCGCGCGATGGTAAAAAGAATGTAAGCTGGCCGGGCAAGGTAAAGCACTTCGCCTTAAGCTCAGGCACTTCAGAATCGGCCTCAAAGTACATTCCCATTACCAAGCACATGCGCAAGGCTATTCAAAAAACCAGTATCCGACAGATACTGACCATTGCCCGATATGATTTGCCAACCAAAATTTATGAGTCAGGCATATTGATGATTGGCGGAAGTACCAACCTGAACAAACGCGGGCATTATTTTGAAGGCGACCTCAGCGGTATACAAGCCGCGAAACTTCCTTTCTGGTTTCAGCATTTTTACAAGCCCGGGAAAAGAATTGCGCAAACCAAAGACTGGAATCAGAAACTGGATGAGATGGTTGAACAGGCGCCTAATTGGGATATCGGAATTCTGGTGGGCATACCGGCTTGGGTGCAAATCTTACTCGAGAAAATTGTTGAGCGTTACAAGTTGAAGAGCATACACGACCTCTGGCCCGACCTGAGCGTGTATGTACACAGCGGTGTTAGTATAGAACCTTATCACAAAAGCTTAGATAAACTCTTTGCCAAGCCTGTACAGTACATCAATACTTACCTGGCATCAGAGGGTTTTATTGCCTTTCAGGCGTATCCCAATAGGCAATCTATGCGCCTGGTACTTAACAATGGTATCTTCTATGAATTTGTGCCATTCAATGAAAAGAATTTTGATTCTGATGGAGAGTTATTGCCTGAAGCAGAAACTTTTACTATTGATGAGGTTGAGAAAGATAAAGATTATGCGCTGCTTCTATCTACTTGTGCAGGCGCCTGGAGATATTTGATTGGTGATGTGGTGCGCTTCACTTCTGTTGAAGAACCAGAAATCATTATCACCGGAAGAACCAAGCATTACCTGAGTTTATGTGGCGAACATTTATCGGTAGATAACATGAACAAAGCCCTTGAGCATGTGGCCAATGAGCTTAATATTGATATACCTGAATTTGCTGTGGCAGGTGTGCCCCAGGGCACACTGTTTGCACATCGCTGGTACATAGGTACAGATGAGCCGGCAACTGCAGAAGTAATTAGACAGAAATTAGATCATCATTTAAAAATACTGAATGATGATTACGCAGTTGAAAGAACCGCGGCACTTAAAGATGTGTATGTTGAAGTTTTGCCTACTCATGTGTTTTACGATTGGCTGGCTGCTAAAGGAAAATCTGGAGGCCAAAATAAATTTCCGCGTGTATTGAAAAATATGCAGCTAGAAGACTGGTTAAGTTTCTTAGAAAAGCAAAATGGACATTCTGCTTAAGGGAATTTTATTTGGGCTGGTACTGGCCTTATTGGTTGGTCCGGTTTTCTTTACACTCATACAAACAAGCATTGAACGCGGCTTTATCAAAGCTTTTTTCGTAGCTATTGGGGTTTCTTTAAGTGATTTATTCTATATCAGCATTATTTACCTGGGCTTAAGTAAAATAATGGAAGGTAACCAGGCACAGCAATACATGGGTTTGACAGGCGGATTTATTTTAATTGGCTTCGGACTGTACTATGCTATTTTCAAAAACCGGCAGGCACCTCAGGAACTTGTTAATGTACCTGTTAATAAAAATTACCTGCGCTATGTGCTAAAGGGTTTCGTCATTAATGGGCTCAGTCCTTTTGTATTGATTTTCTGGATAGGTGCGGTGGGTCTTGCAAGCACTGAATTTGTATATAACAACAATGAGCTGATTTTCTTTTTCAGTATTGTGGTGTTAACTGTATTTACTACTGATATACTTAAAATTTGGCTGGCCGGATTTTTAAGGAATTTAATTACTCCGCAATCCTTGCGGATAATTAATATTTCTGTTGGATTTGTCTTGTTTATTTTTGGTTGCAGATTATTGTGGTGGTCATTTAGCTAGTTGCCCTTTTGCTGAAGCCCATCATAAATTTTTTCAAGCTCAGATTTTAAACCAGGTAATTCGTTTTTTATAACATTCCAAACAATAGGCAAATCAGTTCCAAAATATTCATGAATCAATCTGTTCCTCATTCCTTTGATTAATATCCAGGGAATATTTGAGTTGCCCGATTTTATTTCTTCAGACAGTTGTGATACGGCCTCTCCAATTATCTGAATATTATAAAGACATGCTTCTACAAGCATGTAATTGGAAGAAAAATCTTTAAAGTCGATATTATGTGTATACAGCTCTAATCTGCCAATGCTATTCAGCATGTCTTTAATTACCGAAGAAGGTAATCGTTTAGACATAGACAATATCTTTTTCTATTTGTTTCAGAAAATCTGGTTTAATAGACCGCTTTGGAACAACATCCACTTTTGTGTTAAACAACGCCTCAATCTCATTCGCCATTTCAATAAAATCAAGACCCATTTGTCCTTTAAGTTCTATGGCTATGTCAATGTCACTGTCTTGTAAAGCTTCTCCTCTGGCATAAGAACCAAATACACCGATTTCTCCAATAGGATATTTTTTTTGAAGATCAGGCTTATGATCGCGTAATATCTTTACTATTTTCTCCAGGGAATACATCTTATCAAAAATACGAAAATTTGATTTTGACTGAAACTATTAGCTTATTTTCACCGATGTCATCGTAATAGATCCCATCACGGCTTTATCATTGAAATAGCTAGCCTGCTCATGCTTTTCTTGTAAGCCAAGTATATAAAGTAAGGGGTAGTAGTGGTCAGGTGTGGGAATTGCGTACTTACCGGCAGTGCCATAGTTCTCATATTTAATCAATGCCTGGTGTTCATTATTACTGATGTGTTGTTTGAATTTTTCATTCATCTCAATGGCCCAGTCGAAACCAAATTCAGGTTCATGCATTTTGTTCCAGTCTATCATGCGCAGGTTGTGCACCATATTGCCGCTGCCGATAATTAAAACGCCTTTTGTTCTTAAAACACTTAATTCTTTGGCAAGTTCATAATGGTACTGAGCGGGCTTGTGGTAATCTATACTAAGTTGTAAAACCGGAATTTGGGCTAGCGGATACATATGCCTCACAACCGTCCATGTGCCGTGATCGAGCCCCCAGTCATGATCTAAACCAACCTGCGTTGTAGTAATTGTTTCTGCTGTTGTTTTGGCAAGCGCAGGATTACCGGGTGCCGGATATTGCACATCAAAAAGGGCTTGCGGAAAGCCACCAAAATCATGAATGGTGCGCGGATTTTCCATGGCTGTAACATGCGTACCGCGCGTTAACCAATGGGCTGAAATACAAAGTACTGCTTTGGGTTCAGGAATTTCTTTGCCCATTTGCTGCCAGCGCCTGCTAAACTCATTGTCTTCAATACCATTCATGGGCGAGCCATGACCAACAAAGAGCATGGGCATTTTGTAGGCTTGTGTTTTCATACTTTCTGAAAGGGTATGCAAAGGTTTGAGTGTCATACTAGCAGATATGAGACTTAACAGTTTGATGAATTCTTTTCGTTCCATTCTACTGATTTAATCCTGCAGCACATTACTCATGAAACTGCTTTTCAGCAGCATCCAAAGTAATAAGAGGCTTAGCGCCCAATAGAGGTAAATGGTGTAATAATCAGAAGTGTCTTTAAACCTTGTTTCTTTAATCTCAGCTTTCTCATATTGATCAATGCGATCAAAAACATTTTGCAGGGCCTGTTCATCTTCTACGCGGTAGAATTCTCCAATGCCTATTTCAGCAATCTTTCTGAGTGCGGCCTCATCAACCGTGTTTTCAATCATTCGGGGTCTTCCGAAGAAATCTTTACCAAATGGCACCATGCCATCTTTTCCAATCAGAATGGCGTAAATTTTAATATCAAAGGCAGCAGCTAATTCAGCGGCTGTTATGGGATCAATATTGCCTGCAGTATTATCTCCATCACTTAATAAAATGCAAACTTTACTTGTAGAAGTTGATTCTCGCATGCGGTTGGTTACAACAGCCAATGCACTACCAATAGCTGTGCCGCGTGCTTCTATCATGTCAAAATTGATGTCCTTTATATGTGTGCGTAGTAATTCATAATCGGTTGTTAAGGGCGATAATGAAAAAGCATCGCCAGAGAAAACCACAATACCGATTCTATCCTGAAAGCGGCCGTTGATGAAATCCAGTGCAACTGCTTTGGCGGCATCCATGCGGTTGGGTTTAAAATCTTCAATCATCATAGATTGAGAAATATCTATGGCCAGCATAATGTCAATGCCTTCTGTCCACTGTTCAACTTTTTCATTGCTGCGTTGTGGTCTTGCAAGGGCAGTAAGTATTAAAGCAAGTATGAGCATAAATACAAACTCGGGCAGCAGTCTTACTAAACTCAGCACACTGCTCTTTACTTGTTTTTTATTCAAAGCAACCGGCAATTTCTGGTTGAACTTATATCGCCACAACCACCTGATGATATAGAGCAGGGGAATGGCGGCAATAAAATATAAATACACTGGCTTCTCCCAGTTATAGCTTTGCATTGTAGCCGAACTAAACCAGGATGTGTTATACCAGGGCGCTATGTATAAACTGTCATTCACCTTTTTGTATAGAGTTTATTTTTTGTTGGAATGATTGTGTGGCCAATGCTTTGAGTTCCATAAAAGGACTCAAACTATCTAATGCCTGATGTGCATAAATGGCCATATCAATTGAACGCAGTGCAGCTTGAATGGCAGAGAAATTTTCTATGCGCACAATTTCTTTACTGGTAAGTTTGGTAAAAGGAATGTTGCTCAGACGCTCCATGTATTTTTTCCATAAGGCCAGGGCATCTTCCATGCCTTGTATTTGTTTGTGCTGTTCCACTTTAAAAACGGCAGCATCGTACCCGGCTACAAATTGCTGATATTGTTTTTTCAGCTTTCTTACTATTATCCAATTGCGGATGCGCTTGCCGAAAACAATCCAGGTTACCATTACACTTATCGCAAGTACTATGATGATTGCAATAACCAGGGGTGTATTGAGCCATTTTTTTACCCTGAAGTATGTGGTATTGGTGAGCAGGGGCAGGGCATCTGCACTCACAGAGTCGGGCACAAAGCTTACCAGTTGTTTAACAAAAATACTGTCGTAAGCCGGGTAAATAATACTGCTGTCGGCCTGGTGTAAAATCAATACAGGTAAACTCAAGTAAAGTACACTGTCTATTTCAAAAGTGCTGAGGTAATAAATGGCGCTGTCAAGACTTGTTGTTCCGCTGGTTTTGGTAACAAAGTATTGCTTGTCTTCAAGTTCAAAGAGTTTGTAATCACTCTTATCATCAGGAAAAACGGCAGTTGCATTTTTGGGATAGCGTGCAGTAAGTGCATAAGGTATTGCTTCGCCAATTTTGAGACTGTCTTGCAGAAATATGCCTTTTACTTCAATGGTCTGTGCCATTGTTGCATGCAGGGATATCAAGACCAGAAAAATGAAAAAAAACCTACGCACGTTTCAGTCCTTTATTTCTCACTTTAAATAAGCGTAACAGTTTAGGCACATAATCTTCTGATGTATCCACTGACACATAATTAATCTGGTGCTTGCGGCAAAAGTCGGCCAGCAATTTTTCTCTTTGATTAATTTGATCAGCAATGTTTTTTCTGAAGTCACCGAAAGAAGTATTGATCCAAACAGTTTTACCGCTCTCTTTGTCAAGCACAGGCACTATACCCAGTTTTGGAATATTGGTTTCGCGTTTATCCTGCACGCGAATGAGCACCAGGTCGTGGCGGTGTGCCATGGCTTTTAAACCACTGAAATAATCTTCATCAATAAAATCAGACACCATAATGATTACACTTCTGCGCTTAATGGTATTGAGCGCATAGTTAATACATTTCTTTAAATCGGTTTTGATGGATTGCGGCTGTAATCTTTCCAAAGCATAAATCAACTCATAAGCCTGTTGCATGCCTTTGGCCGGCCTCAGGTATTTTTCTTTCTGATCAGAAAAACAGATTAAACCAATTTGTGAAGATTCTTTAACCGCTGAAAGCGCCAGCACTCCGCAAATTTCTTTTCCCAGGTCAACTTTTTTCTGGCCTTCATTGCCAATATCCTGCGATGCGCTTACATCCAGGATAAAAAATACCGTTTGCTCTTTTTCTTCTTTAAAGGTTTTTACAAAGGTGCCATGACCTTTGGCACTCACGTTCCAGTCTATACTGCGGATGTCATCTCCATACTGGTAAGGTCTTACATCGTCAAACTCAAGCCCCGAGCCTTTGAAGATAGAATGAAAGTCGCCCTGCATTTGGCTGGTGATGGCCTTGCGGATTTCAATTTCGTACTTACGCAATTTTTTGATCAGGTCTTTCATAGCCGGTTTACCTCCTGGCAAGCTTTTCAGATATAATACGCAATTGAACGCACAGAATCTGATTTTTGTGCGCCAAAATTAGGACATTTGTAAAATTATCAAGTCCGGCTAAACAAAATACCTGTCGGATTAATTGATTGTACTTTGTGAAATACCCAATATTTCTGCTGTACATTAAAAATAAAATAACACATGAAAGCTAATGCACTTTTTGCTGTCTTGATGATAAGTATCGGTTTATTTGCCTGCCGATCAGAACGCAGCCCGGGAGAAGTATTATCTGAAAAAGAGATGGTGAAAGTATTGATTGAGATTTACATGGCCGAGGCCCGGGTGATGGAAATGCATGTTGACCGCGATTCTGCCGAAAGGGTATTTCAGGCCTATGAACAGCGCATCTATCAAAAACTCAATATTCCGGAAGAAGATTACAAAAGAAGCTACCAGTACTACCTGGAGAACAGCAGCAAGCTGGAAAAGATTTATACCGCTGTTGTTGATTCACTGAGCCTGCGTGAGCAGCGACAGACACCCGCAACTGAGCGATGATATATCCGCAAGATTTTGAACACAAGATTGGATTTGATCAGCTGAGAAAAAAACTGGCTGATTACTGTCTATGCGGTTTGGGTGTGGCAAGGGCGGCACAAATGCAATTCTTAAATGATTTCAAAGCATTAGAAACGCAGCTTAGCCGCAGTGCAGAATTTTTGCGCATACTTGAGCTGGCAGAAAACTTTCCGGCTTCACATTATCATGACTTAAGGCCCCTGCTCAAAAAGGCCTCGCTGGCCGGCAATTACCTGGAAGCTGAAGAGCTGATGCAATTCAAGCTAACACTGCAAAGCATTTTGCAGATTATCCAGTTTCTGAAAAAGCGCGAAACGGAATACCCGGCTTTATATGCGCTAACTCCAGCTTTACAGTGTGATGATAATATAGTTAAACTGATTGCCAGCAAGTTGGATGACAATGGCCTTGTGCGCGACAATGCCAGCCAGGAGCTGGCCTTTATCAGGAAATCAATGCGAGAAGCACAAGCTACTTTGCGTAAAAGTATTGACCGCATTTTCAGGCAGGCTGCAACAGAGGGTTATGTGCCTGAAGGCGTATCGCCCACCATACGCGATGGCAGGCTCGTGATTCCTTTACTGGCAGAATACAAACGCAAGGTGAAAGGTTTTATTCATGATGAATCGGCCACCGGACAAACCGTTTACCTGGAGCCGGCTGAAGCGCTGGAATCAAACAACCAGATCAAAGAACTGGAGTTGGCAGAGCGCAGAGAAATCATCAAGATATTAACCCTTTTAACAGACGCGCTGCGCACAGAAATTCCAGAGTTGGAAAAAGCTTGCGAGTTACTGGCCGAAATTGATTTCAATCGTGCTAAGGCAAAACTGGCTATTAGTATGCAAGCAAATGTTCCGGTATTGCATGCAAAAGCAGTCATGAAATGGAGAAATGCAAGGCATCCACTTTTGTATTTCAGCCTGAAAGATAAACGTGAAGTGGTGCCTTTAGACATCAGCCTAGATGAGCAGAACAGAATGTTACTGGTATCAGGACCCAATGCCGGTGGTAAATCGGTTTGCTTGAAAACACTTGGCTTGCTGCAATACATGTTACAATGTGGCATGCCGGTGCCCATGCATCCAGACTCAGATGTGGGAATTTTTAATGACATCTTTCTGGATATTGGCGATCAGCAATCTTTAGAAAATGATTTATCTACTTACAGTTCGCACCTGCGCAATATGCGTGAGTGTATTGTGCGCGCTTCTGCGCAATCATTGGTTTTAATTGATGAGTTGGGTTCAGGAACTGATCCGAATTTTGGTGGAGCTATTGCTGAAGCTGTGTTGAAAAGTCTATTGGAGAACAGGGTGTGGGGATTAATCACTACACATTATTACAACCTGAAATTATTTGCATCGGCACATCAGGGCATACGCAATGCAGCCATGCGTTTTGATGTTGCTAAACTGGAACCTCTGTATGTGCTGGATATCGGAGAGCCGGGAAGTTCATATGCCATAGAAATTGCGCGTAAAATTGGTTTACCTAAAAGCACCATTCAAACAGCCGAAGATTTATTGGGTAAAGAATTGGCCAGCTTTGATAAACTGGTACGAGAGCTCCAACAGGAAAAACAAGCCTTGGCTGAAAAGGAAAATAAAATCAGCAAACTTGAGCGCGAGCTGGAAATAAACAGCAGACGTTATAAGCAGATGGCTGATGAGCTGGAAGTAAAGAAAAAACTCATCATTGAAGAGGCTAAGAGCCAGGCTAAAAATCTTTTGGCCAATACCAATAAAGAGATTGAAAAAACCATCAGGCACATACGTGAGAGTAAGGCGCATAAAACTGAAACACAAAAGGTGCGCAAGGGCTTGCAGGATTTTAGCAAGAAGCTGAATCAGGATGCTGAGAAGAAATCAATACCCGTTGCGAAGCAGGAATTTAAAGAGGGTGATTATGTGAGGTTAATCGGGCAGGATGTAGTAGGTGTTATCATCTCTGCGAAAGGAAAAAATGCAGTTGTACAATTGGGTGAACTAAAAACAACTGTTGAATACAGTAAGCTTGAAAAAACCAAGCAGCAACCAAGTGGTAAAAGCATTAGCAAAAGAGTTGCGGGTATTAGTCTGCACGAAAAGCAATCGCAGTTTAGTACTACCCTTGATCTGCGTGGCATGCGCGCAGAAGAAGTAATTGCTCTGCTCGATCAGTTTATGGATACCGCCATACTGCTGGGCAGAACTGAGCTGCGCATTTTGCATGGCAAAGGTGAGGGTGTATTAAGAAAAGTAGTACGTGAACACTTGCGTAAATACAAAGCTGTTGCTTCTATGGCCGATGAACACATTGAGCGTGGAGGCGATGGAGTTACGATTGTTGTGTTGAAGTAGGAAGTATTTTATCTGGCAAGTAGTAATCTTTTGTTTTAGGAAATATCATTAAGAGATGTCCCCTTTTTGAGGGGGCAAGGGGGAGGTAGTTCTGAATACTAATTAATTATTTGAAGTATTATAAGGTTGATTTCATAAAACAAAGGACAGCCGATTGAAGCTACCCCCAACCCCCGCCAGCGGGGGACAGTATTTAATGGTATGAGTTAAGCTGTTGATGATGTCTTCTCACAAAAAAATATCACCTCATCTTTTGGCAAACCATGATAAAATATTTGCGCTGCTGTTAAGCTTTTCACAAAAGCATCTTCTTTCACCTTAAAACCTGCTGAACGAAGTCTGTCGGCATAATCGTTTCCAAACTTTCGCACATGGTCATCTTGCCCGAATATTTTTTCCCGCTCTTTTGGATCAGTAATATGTTTGTCTTCAAAAGTTTTTTCAGGTACCGGATGAAAGAAAGGTACTTGCATAATGGCCCATCCACCGGGTTTTAGTACCCGATAAATTTCACGCATGGCTTTCAAGTCATCTGTTACATGTTCAAGCACATGGTTGCAAAGCGCTACATCAAAATAGTCATCTTCAAAAGGAATCTGGTGAATATCCATTTTTACTTTTGCGAGCGGAGATTCAATATCCGCAGTAATGTATTTTTCACCATGCAGTTTTTCCATGCGCTTCATAAAGCAGGGTTCAGGCGCTATGTGCAATATGTTTTTGGCTGATGAAAAAAAATCTGTCTGCTGTTGCAGGTACAACCAGATGAGCCTGTGCCGCTCAAGCGAAAGGCAACTGGGGCATAAAGCATTTTGCCTGGGGTTAATTCTGCCATAAGGAAGGAAACTTTTGTATTTCTTTTCGCAGATGGGGCACTGCACCTTATTGCCCCGGTAGCGCAGGCCTAATACCAGCATGGCGGGTTTTACAAAAAGTTGCAGGTATTTGCGTGGCACATGCCTGAGTAAAAATGAGATAAAACGCTTCATCAGGGCTCAAAAATACGTTTATCAACCGTGAATAAAATAAAATAGTCCGGCTTAAAACTATTTTCGTAAACCATACATCATAAAGCTGAAATTCAACCATGATTAGCGGAACAAGGCCCTTGATGGCAAGCATGCAAACCGACAGCCTGATTGAAAAGGCAAAAACTGGCGATGTAGCCGCGCAAAGCCGCCTGGTACAGCTTTGGTATAAGCGCATGTACAATTTTGCCTTCAAGTTTTTTGCTGATCATGACCTGGCCATGGAAATGGCTCAAAAGACTTTCATAGCCCTGCACAAAAATATTGCAGGCTTGCAGGATGTATCCCGGTTCAAGTCGTGGTTGTATACCATAGCGGCCAACCAGTGCAGAGATGAGCTGAGGAAAAGGAAGGCAAGCAAAACCAGCAGCCTTAATCAGGTGATGGAGAATGGAGATGAAGAGCATGTTGCAGTATGGGAAGTTTCAGTGCACAGGTACAGCAATCCTGAAAGTAAGGTGCTGCAGCATGAATTGGCTGATATACTGCAAAAAGCCTTACTGAAATTACCAGAGGAGCAAAGAGAAGTATTAATTATGAAAGAGTACGAAGGCTTGAAGTTTAGAGAGATTGCAGAGGTGTTGAATATTTCTGAGAATACAGCAAAGTCGCGTTTGTATTATGCACTTGAAAGTATGCGCAAGATTTTGAAAGAACAGCATATTAACAAAGAAACCGTTGGTTATGAAATTTAGACCTGACGAAGCCATGCTCATAGCTTATCTGTATGATGAACTGGAGCAGGAAGAGAAATTAAAAGTAGAAGCTTATTTGCAGGAACATCCTGAAATGATGCATGAACTGCAAAGTATGCAGAGCATGCGCATGCTCATGCGCAACCTGCGCGACAAGGAAGTGATAGAACCGCCTATTATACAGCATACTACTTCAAGTTCATGGCGATTATGGGAATGGAAACCATTTCGTGCGGTGGCAAGTATTGCAGCAAGTTTGTTGATATTGTTAGCTGCCGGCAAGTTTAGCGGATTAGAATTAAATGCAGGTAATGGTGAATTGCGCATAAGCTTTGGCGCTGCAAAACAAGTCAATGCTATGCAACAGGATTTGCTGAGTAAGGAGGATGTAAATGAGATGATAAGTCATAGCCTGAAACAATATGATGCAAAGCTTGACAAAGAATGGAGCATTATGCAAGCGAGCCTGGATGAAAGCATTCAGAAGAATTTGATTCAAAGCACCGGAAAAATTAATACCCTTTTAAATCAGGCATCTTCTGCTTCGCAAGAACAAATTGCCATGTATGTTGAGCAAATGCAGACTCAAAACATGCGGCTTATGCAAGACTATCTCTCGCTAACAGCGGCAGAGCAAAAACTTTATATGGAAGATTTGCTGGTAGATTTTGCCGCCTACCTGCAGCAGCAACGTAACAATGATATTCGTTACCTGCAGGCAAGAATGAATTTTATTGAAGAAGATACTGATCTGTTCAAGCTCGAGACTGAGCAGATATTGAGTAGCATAGTAAGTAATGTAAGTAACACCAACAATTATTAAAAATTGAAAACAATGAGAAAGATATTAATAGCAATAGGCATAGCGGTAGCCGGAATTATTATAGCCCAGCAAGCTATGGCGCAAAAAGTTGACCAGGAGAAAATGGATCGTGATCTTGAAGTGGCGGGTACAGTTTTAGGATCCATGTTGAGCAAGTCGCGCGGAGTGATGCTTGGCGCAGGCAGAAGCAGTTCTTCATATGTAGAAGGTTATGGAGTAATTATCAATGTTCCTTATTTATTCACAACTTCAGCATTTACTGTGAGCAGACCAGCAGAGGTAAGAAGAATAATAGGCAATGTGCAAGGCATACAAGAGGTAGAAGTTGAAGTGCAAAGAGCTAATGAAGCATTGGCAGCAACTGAAGCCGAAGTAAGGTCTGCCAGAAGATTAGTATCAGATTCAACAAGAATTTATTCAGAAGAAAGAATGCTGGAAACCATTAAAACCTTTTTGCTGGATTACGCGGATCTGATTGGTCAGCTTAAAGATTCAGAAAGAATAAAAGTTGTCAGCAAATCAGACTTTGGTGTGCAGTGGACTTTTACAGAATCTTCAAGTATTTCTCGCGGACCATTATCTGCTGAAATTAAGAAAGCAGATCTGAATGCCTATAAAGCAGGTAAAATTAACAGAGATGAAGCACTGCGCAGAATTCTGGTAACTACATCGGCAACTGAAAGTCCCACTGAACAGGATCTGGAATTACTGGCAAGTATCTTCAACAGATTATATCGTTCTGATTTATCTAAGACTTACTGGATGGATGGCAGAACATTTTATGAACGCATGACGGATTATGGTGTGATATTTAACATGAGTGTTTACTCATCACAAAATATGGGCAAAGACAAATACTACATGCCTACCATTGGCGCCAGAGATTTGTCGCAGGCAGATAGAGATAAGAAAGTAAAAGAGCTATATCCACAATTTGAAAAAGACCTCAAAGACAATGTGCTTGAGTATGGAAGAATGCTGCGCAGCCTAAAAGACGATGAGCAATTGATTTTCAAAGTCAAAATAACTCAATGCGAAGCTTGCGGTATCCCTTCAACACTAGAAGTATCTGTAAAAGCATCGGTATTAAAAGAGTATAACGCAGGAAAACTGGATAAGAACAGCGCCTTGGCTAAAATCAATATCAAAAAAGGTCCTAATCAGTAATCAAGCAATCTTTTCATTAAAAAGCTTCGGTTCAACACAGAATCGAAGCTTTTTAACTTATATGCCGTTAAACTGTTATTACTACCTGTTGTAGAAAATCAATACGTTAAAGAAGGTTAATCTCAATTATATAATTGGATTGCCCTTTATTCAGGTGGTATGATCGATTCTTGTAAAGTATATTAATTTCGCATATAATTTTCAAAAGGAAGATGAAGAAAAAAATAATCATAGGAGCAGTTGCCGTAGGTGTAATAGCGTTAATCTATTTACTCTCTCAAGGTGGAAAGAAGACTGACAGTAAAGACATTCTGGTTTCAGTTAAGACAGGTAAGTTCAGGGTAGAAATAGAAACTACCGGAGAGCTTGAAGCTAAAAATTCGGTAAAGATTACCGGCCCCACAGCCTTACGCGATTTCCGAATCTGGAATATCACCATACAAAGTATAATTGATGAAGGAACTGTTGTGAAGAAAGGCGACTGGATTGCCAACCTCGACCCCTCAGAGTTTCAAACCAGGTACCAGGAAAAAGAATTGGAATTAGAAAGAGCGCTGTCTCAGTTTACCCAGACGCAATTGGATACAACACTTCAAATGAGAAACCTCAGAGATGATCTCATCAATTTAAGTTTTGATGTTGAAGAGAAGCAAATTATTCTCGAGCAATCTCAGTTTGAGCCTCCAGCAACAATCAAGCAGGCAGAAATTAATTTAGATAAGTCAAAACGTAATTATCAGCAGGCATTAGAAAACTATAAAATCAAGCGTCAGCAGAATATTGAGCAGATGCGTGAAGTAGCTGCAAGCTTGAGAAAAGTACAGAACGAATTTTCAGCGCTTAAAAACCTGCAATCAGAATTTACCATTCGTGCGCCAGAATCCGGCATGGTGATCTATACCAAAGGATTTGATGGCAGACCCATTAAGGCAGGCTCACAAATCAATGCTTGGGATCCAACAGTTGCAACTTTGCCTGATCTCACTAAAATGGTCTCCAAGACTTATGTGAACGAAGTGGATGTGAGAAAAGTAAAGCGTGGGCAGCAAGTTGAAATTGGACTTGATGCCTTTCCTGACAAGAGATTACGTGGGGTAGTTACTCGTGTGGCTAACGTTGGAGAAACCCGGCAAAATTCTGATGCCAAAGTTTTTCAGGTAGATGTGGATATTTTAGGCACCGATGAATCACTGCGCCCGGCCATGACAACCAGCAACAGAATAATTGCCAGCGAAATTGAAAATGCCTTGTACGTACCGCTAGAGTGTTTGCACAATGAATTCGACTCCATAACTTATGTATATAAGCGTGAGGGTATCACAACCGTAAAACAGGAAATAATGCTGGGTGAAACCAATGCTAATGAAGCAGTAATTCTTGCCGGGCTTACAGAAGGTGATAAAGTTTATCTTTCAATTCCTGGAGGACAGGAAGGACAGCGCATCAGGTTAATTCCTGAAATGGATGGTAAACGTAAGCGCGAAGAAGCAGAACCAGAACCGGTACTTCCGCAAGGTGGAACTTTTACTTTACCTGATGGCCGGGTAATAACTATGCCTCCGGGTGGTGTACGGCCAAATGGCAATGGTGCACAGCAAAGTACGCAGCAACCGCGCCAGGGTAATCAGCAACAAAGACAGGGCACAAGACCACAAAATAACTGATTGCAGGCTAACATGGTATCTGAAAGATTATTAGCCAACCTGTATATTGCCTTTGATGCTGTACTGGCAAACAAGGTAAGGTCTTTACTCACCGCCCTGGGTATCATATTTGGGGTGGCAGCAGTAATTGCCATGCTGGCCATAGGCAATGGTGCACAGCAAGAATTGCTGGAGCAAATCAAATTAGTGGGTGT
>DAOLDI010000006.1:0-18524 GCA_035327445.1 Cyclobacteriaceae bacterium
GAGAACTTTTCTATTCCGGTTTATCCGGAGAAAGCGGAGGCAGCTTTAGAAAAATTAATCAGCAAAATGAATCCCCCCCCAACCCCCCCAAGGGGGGGACAGCATAAATTGAAACTGCTTGAAGCCTTCATCCAAATCGCGAATGAAAAAATGGCGGAGGCCTTGCGCAAAGTTTCGGTGCAAAAAGGTGTAGACCCAACCACTTGCACTTTGCTTTCTTTTGGCGGAGCAGGCGGACAGCATGCCTGTGCTTTGGCAGAAGCCCTCAACATGTCGAGTGTTTTGATTCCTTACGATGCCGGCTTACTCAGTGCCTGGGGTATTGGTCATGCTGCAACAGAACGCTTTGCCGAGCGGCTCATCTTGCAGGCTTATGATGATGCGGCAACTGAACTTCAACAACATATCGATGAATTAAAAACAGAAGCACTGCAAAAATTAAAGCAGGAGGGATTTGAGGATAATGAAATAGCAATAGCCGGCATCACTTTGTTTTTACGCTTTAAAGGACAAGACACTTCATTAGAAGTAGATGGCAGCGATTTGAAGAAAGTAAAATCACTCTTTAAAAATCAGTACAAAGAAGTCTATGGACATTATCCTGAAAATTGCGTGCTGGAGTTGGAGACCATTCGGGTGATGGCGAAAAATAAAACAACATTAGTTGCTGATACGCAGGGTGTAATTAAAAAACACAAAGCCATAGCATCGGCCCAACATGAATGGATAAGGCATCAGCAAAAAATTCAGGTGCCGGTCTATCGTTGGGAAGATTTGCAAGCCGGTGCGCAGATTTGTGGCCCCGCATTACTACTGCATAAAACTTCTACTACTTGTATTGATGCGGGCTGGAATTTTATGCTGGATGTACACAACAATGGTATACTGAGCAAGCAAAAAAATACAGGCACAAAATCGACTCAGCTTTTTCATGCGGCAGAGCTGGAGTTGTTTACCAATCGCTTTACTGCCATTGCCAATGAAATGGGCGCGCTGCTGCAACGCACTTCTTTTTCTGTCAACATCAAAGAGCGATTGGATTTTTCCTGCGCACTATTGGATGCAAAAGGTTATCTGGTGGTAAATGCGCCACATGTACCTGTACACCTCGGCAGTTTAGGGGTATGTGTACGCGAGGTAATGAAGCAAAGAAAAATGAAAGCAGGAGATGTCATCATCACCAATCATCCTGCTTTTGGAGGCTCACATCTACCGGATATTACTTTGATTAGTCCGGTATATGTTGACAATGAATGCATCGCTTTTGTAGCCAATCGTGCACATCATGCAGAAGTTGGCGGAAGCAAACCGGGCAGCATGCCGGCTGATGCGCAATGGCTGGAAGAAGAAGGTGTGATTATTCCGCCCACATTAATGGCAGATGCCAAACAAGTGTACTGGCATGAGCTGGAAAAAATTTTTACGGAAGGGAAACATCCCACACGCGCATGGGCAGAGAACCAGGCCGATTTGAATGCAGCGCTTGCAGCCATAAAGATGGGTGTTAAGCAGATGCAGATGCTTTGCAAAACTTATGGCAAGCAAAAAGTAAAAGCATACCTGGGCGGCATTCAGCAACATGCGGCAGATTTGCTGGCGACAAAACTTAAATCCCTGCCATCAAAAACACTAAAAGCCAAAGAGTATTTGGATGATGGCGCTTGTTTGTCGGTCGGCATTCGAAAGCAAAAATCAAAACTTGAATTTGATTTCAGCGAAACTTCAAATGTGCATAGCGGAAACCTGAATGCTACTTCGGCCATAGTGCAAAGTGTAATCTTATATACCCTGCGTGTGTGGTTGAATGAAGCTGTGCCTTTGAATGAAGGACTGATGAAACACATCAATATCAAATTGCCTGTGTGTTTGTTGAATCCTGGTCCGCTGAAATTGTATAAGAATTATCCGGCTGTAGTAGGCGGCAACACAGAAGTAAGTCAGCGCCTGACCGATACTTTGTTCAAAGCTTTTGAATTAGCCGCCTGTTCGCAGGGAACGATGAACAACTTATTATTCGGCAATGCAAGCTTTGGTTATTACGAAACCATTTGCGGAGGCACGGGTGCAGGCAAAGGTTTTAATGGAACAGATGCCGTGCATTCTCACATGACGAACACGCGTATTACCGATCCGGAAATTTTAGAGTGGAGATATCCTGTTCGCTTGTTGGAATTTGGTATCAGAAAAAATTCTGGCGGCAAAGGAAAATGGCGCGGAGGTAATGGCGCAGTTCGCGTGTTTGAGTTTTTGGAAAAACTAGAGCTAAGTATGCTGGCACAGCACAGAAAAGAAAAACCTTTTGGATTGAAAGGTGCTGAAGGCGGAAAAGCAGGCGAACAATATTTGATCAAAACAAATGGAAAGAAGATAAAACTTGCCGGAAGTTTTAACACCAGCGTTGAAAAGGGAGATAAGTTAATTGTGCTTACACCTGGTGGCGGAGGTTTTGGCAAAAACTCAGCGTGAAGCTGAAACATTTGCAAGCGCTTCCCGTGCAAGTGTCAGTAAAATTCTGATTTCAGAACTTGATACTTCTGTTTTGATACTCCGATGATCGAGCAATTGGAGTTCAGTATCTTGAACCAAGACAGCGGTGATCATAATAGCTGCAAGTAATGATCCGGCTAAAGTTGGATGCAGCGCATCATGGGTATAAAGTTTTAGTTGCGGATATTTTTCGAGCGCATTTTTCCAGGCGATGCCCACAGGAATAAGTCGTGTATTTCCATCAGAAGTAATTTCTGTATAAGCATTCAACACCTGATCAAATTCGCGCACCTCTGATGTTGTTGTCCAGGGCATGAAGTAAATCAATTGCGTGCTGTGCTTGCGGCAAAGTTCTTCGAAGCGTTTTCCAAATTCCGTTAAGACTTCTTGCTGATCAGTATCGCTGGGTGGTCCTTGCTGCAGAATCACCACATCAAATTTGCCTTTGGCAATTTCACTTTGTGCGCTGCCATCTTCCCAATGATCTTCAAGATTATGCCCCGGGAAACAAATCGTTTCATACATAATTTCTTTACCATAAGCAGCTGAGAGCATGCTGACCAGTTTGGGTAAATTATTTTCAGTTGTAAGATTATTGCCGATAAAGAGCACATGAATTCTGTCCTTCGCTTCAACATTGACTTGAAGAAAGAAAATCACACAACAAAAAACGAGAATTCTTTGCATGCTGCTTACATTAAAACCAATTCATACTCACGCGGATTTTGTATGTAGGCATTCACCAGGTTTTGAATCACCCGGTTTTCTTTGCAAGGCTGCATGCGTTTCTTAAGAAACTCAAAATCATCTCTGGAGGCATGTCCTTTCTTAATAAATCCATATCCGCTGCAAGCACCTTTTTCAACCAGGATATAAGCTTGTTCAAAATTGGTGCGGCCTCTGCCAAACAGTGCGGCCGTTATTTCTTCTTCTGCTAATGTGCTCATCATTTTTTCGATGCGCTTGTTGTACACTTTGGCACTTTTAATGCCCATGCAAGCCCCATCGCAACCTCCACCATGCTGATAATCGAAACACAGGCCTTTGCTTTGCTGTAAACCGCTCAGCTTCGGACAAAGCTTGTTGGCTTTTACCTGCTCCCACAAAAAATTCCAGGCATCGCCTTTGGTTGGAAAACGCATGAGCGGTTGCGTGCCACGCATGACGGTGTTTACAGAAAAACGTCCATAGCCTTGCTGATCTTCATACCTGTATATACCCCATTCTTCTACCCTTGCTTTTTGCGCCAGGTTATACTTGGGCCATAAGCGCTGAATTTCCTGAGCTTCCAGAATCAAGGCGATCAGCTCATTGCCGGTGAGCTGATATTTTACGTGATGAATTTCATTGCGCACCCGTGTGCGGTTCCATTCGCGGGCATCTCCGGTAAAATGCCCGGCAATTCTTTTTTTAATGTTGAGTGCTTTGCCCACATAAATAACTTGTCCACGGCCATTCAAAAAATAATATACGCCAGCTTTAGCGGGTAATTGTTCGAACTCCTGTTTATCGAGATTGGGAGGCAGAATGGTTTCTCCTGAATTTCTTTTGAGTGCTTGTGTGATGTAACCATTGTTATCGCGCTTGAGCAGCAAATCAAAAATTTTAGCTGTGGCTTCGGCATCACCTCCGGCACGGTGACGGTTGTTGATTTTTATTCCTAAGCTTTCTGCCAATCGGCCCAGGCTATACGAACCCAAGCCCGGAATAATTTTTCTGCCCAGTCGCACCGTACATAATTTCTTCGCCTGGAATTTTATGCCGCAATCTTCTAAATGATTTTTAATGAAAGTATAGTCGAAGTGTGCGTTGTGGGCTACAAATACCCGGTCGCGTAATCGCTCAAAAATTTCTTCGGCTACTTCTTCAAAAGCGGGCGCATCTTTCACCATTTTATTATCGATGCCCGTGAGGCCAGTGATGAAATAGGGGATGTTTCTTCCGGGATTAATCAGCAAGTGAAATTTATTGGTTACCTGCATGCCATCATGGTGGTAGATGGCCACTTCGGTAATGCGATGATTGGCCGCATAGCCCCCGGTAGTTTCAATATCAACAATGGCGTACATATCTGCTGCGCTTGCCCGCTCCGCGTAAATCTGGAATAAATGAAAATGATTTTTCCTTTTTCAGGAATTCAAAATTACTCATTTTAGCTTCTCTAAATAACCCTGCTATGAATGGCATTGTTCGATTTTTATTATCCGGTTTGGCGGTATTGCTAACCGCTTATTTGCTGGAGCCGCATGTAATGGTGAAACATTATGGTTATGCCTTGCTTGTGGCCCTGGTGCTGAGTTTAATCAACGGCATTGTAAAACCCATTTTAGTTGTGCTCACCATTCCCATTACCGTGGTAACCTTTGGTTTGTTTTTACTGGTGATTAACGCACTGATGATTCAACTGGCCAGTTGGTTAGTGCCAGGTTTTGAGGTGGCCAATTTTTGGTGGGCGCTTTTGTTTAGCGTAATTCTTTCACTATTTGAAAGCATGCTGTTCTGGATTGCAGGGGAGAGAAAACAGCGCAGGTATTGATGATTTAAAAATATGTCGTCCTTACAGGACTGAAATTAAATCTGAAAAATTGCTATCGATATTTGGTCCCTACGGGACCTGACTTTGGAAAATAAATTTCAGCAAATCAATCTTACATTTTTTTGTACATCACTACAGCAACAAGTAAGACAAAAGCAAGCGCTGCTATCCAATACAAAGGTTCAATTTCATTGTCTGCACTTAATTCAAGATTTTCGTTTTCTTCCTGTTCATTATCCTTTTCGTATTCGCGTGTTGGGCTCGTTATTTCTTCACTTGCTTTTAGCTCAGGCGATTGCCACCACCTGATATCAAGCTGCGCTTCTATCACATCTTCAATGGCATCATCCAGTGCCGGAAAAAAATCCAGTCCGGTAAATGCTTCCAGGCTATCAATGCTTATGGCGTAAGTCCATATGTCTGCTTTAGTATTTTCATGTCTTAACAAAAAGCCAATGCTGTAATTGAAATCAGGACTTAAAATGGCTTTGTAGAAATAGCCGGGTACGGTTACATGATTTGCTCCGATGCTTCCCATGTTTTCTGTAAACACCGGACCAGATACTGCATAAATTTTTCCTAAAGTCTCTGCCAGTTTAACTTCAAGTTCTTCCAGCCTGAACCAATTGCCCCCACTGCGGTTAAAAGCCGGAATTTGCGGAGAGATGTTAGAGAACAAAAAAGATTCTTTGTAAGCATCCAAAGATGATTTGCAATACATGGCCCGCGCCAGGTGACCGCGGTCGTAACCGGTATTGCGGTAATCGCTCGGTACGGCACTGCCCGTGCTAATGCTTTTATCCTCTCTGAAATAATCTTTGCGGGTCATGGGCAAGGCAAGCTCTTCGGCAGTTAATTCATAAGCTACCCAACGCGCCTGCTCGTGTGTTTCATCATAGCACAAACTGAATTCGAGGTAAGTTTTTAATTCACAATCGTTTTGCGGGGCAGGCAAATAATTAAACTGGGCACTTGCTTTCCCGGTAATGAACAAAGCCAACACTATAAAAAACACAGGAAGACAGTTCACTTTATTTAGCCTAAGCATTTCTCTGTATATTTAACTACTAATGTAAGGCATATGAAATATTTATTAGCCCTTTGCTTCTTGCTTGTATCAGGCATGCTGCTTCATGCTCAGCAATCCAAATATAATTTAGATGACTTAAAATGGTTAGTAGGCGCCTGGGAAGGAAAAGGACTTGGTGGTGATGTAGCAGAAGTTTGGGATGTGGCCCGTGGCAATGCCATGATGGGCATGTTCAAACTGGTGAAGGACGACAAAGTTGTCTTTACGGAAATGATGAGCATTATGCCCGGTGAGGAAGGATTAGAATTAAGAGTAAAACATTTTCATGCAAACTTTGTCGCCTGGGAAGAGAAAGAAAATTATGTAACATTCAAATTGCTGGAGGCGGGTGAAAACTTTGCCAACTTCTCCGGACTAAGCATGAAAAGAGAGGGCGAAGAACTCAGACTCGCCCTGCGCATGCGCACAAAAGAAGGTGAAATAAAAGAAGAGGTTTTTGAGTTTAAACGAATTTCGTATAATTAATGGATGCAGAATTTAGTTCGTATTTTAAGTTGGCAGTAAGCAGTCACCAGTTGGCAGTAAATTGAGCGCAAGGGGACTGCCTACTGCATTCTGCCTCCCGAAGTTTCGGGATGCCAACTTTGCGTTGATACCAAACTAAATGACTAAACAATTAATAATTATCAACCCCTGAATGATTGTTATGCCATCAACTCCTTATAAACCCTCATCATCGCCTCGGCCATCAGCCCGGCCTGTTTATCTTTCTCATTTTGTTTAGAAGAAACTTCATTCACAATCAACCGTTTCATTTTCCATACTTCTATTACATCAATCGCATCAACTGTGTAAGGGGCATAGCTGATGTTATCAGACACCAGCAAAAGTTTTTCTGATGCTGCTAAAAAATTATATACGCGTTTGTAACTGATGCCCTCATCGCGGGTGAGGATTACATAACAGGCTCCGTCTTTTATTTTGTTCAGGTCATCCACATATTCTGCCAGCACAATACTGCCCGGCTGCAGCGGCAGCATAGAGTCACCGGTAATTTCAAAAGCGCGGTACGTGCCGCGCTGCGTTAAAAAGGGTAAACTGATTTTCGGTAAGTCTTGTATGTATTCTGTATCCTGATAACCTGTTAAATAACCGGCCGATGCTTTTTGTGTAACCAAATCAACCTGCTCATTTCCTTTCCTGTCAACCGTAATGGCCAGCACATTTTTGCCCCGCTGAAATTTTTCTTTGTTGGCCTTAGCAGGGTCTTGCTTGCTTAAATCAGTCTTTACCAAAGTATCCAAATCCAGTTGAAAGAGTTCGGCAATTTTTACCGCCACCGGAATAAGCGGAATGCTACGAAATTCTTCATACGCACCCACCATGGCTTTACTGATGTCCAGTTTTGCCGCCAGCTCTTTTTGTGTCCAGCCCTGCTGCTCGCGCAAAAAACGAATGTTTTTGTTGATGATTTCCACAGGTATAAAACTAATATAATTAGATTTTTATTCAAAATGTGTACTAATATTATTAGTTTATTTGTTGTGTGGACCGCAACATCATACACCTGGATTTAGACGCCTTTTTTGTAGCTGTAGAGCGCAAGCGTGATAAGCGTTTGTTGGGCCGGCCCCTCATTATCGGAGGTAGCAGCCGCAGGGGTGTGGTGGCCGCCTGCAGTTATGAAACCCGCCTGTTCGGGGTGCACTCGGCCATGCCCATGTACCTGGCCCTGCAGCTTTGTCCCGATGCGATGGTCATCTCCGGAGATATGGAAGCTTACAGTCAGCACTCGCATTTGGTTACACAAATTATTGAAGCGCATGCCCCCATGTTTGAGAAATCATCTATCGATGAATTTTATATCGATGCCAGTGGTATGGACCGCTACTTTGGAGCTTTCAAGTGGTCGCTGGAATTGCGCGAGAGAATCATCAAAGAAAGTGGCTTGCCTATTTCGCTGGGCATGTCGGTAAACAAACTGGTATCTAAGGTGGCCACTGGAGAATTTAAACCTAATGCAGAAAAGCATATACCGGCTGGTACGGAAAAAGATTTTTTGGCTCCGCTGGCCGTGGAAAAAATTCCGATGATTGGCAAACAAACCGCCAGCTTCTTATACGATATGGGCGTACGCACCGTAGCCACCCTGCGCGAAATGCCACTCAAGTTTTTGGTAAGCGCTTTTGGCAAGAACGGCATCAGTTTGTGGAACAAAGCCCAGGGTGTTGATAATTCTCCGGTTGTGCCTTACAGCGAACAAAAATCTATTTCTACCGAATGCACTTTTGAAGAAGATACTATAGATGTAAAGCGCCTGAAATCTATACTGATTGCCATGGTAGAGAAGGTAGCCTTTCAACTGCGCGAGCAGCAAAAGCTTTGCTCTTGTGTAACCGTGAAAATACGCTACGCCAATTTTGATACGGAGACCAAACAAGTACAGATTCCTTACACAGCCTCAGACCATGTGTTGCTGCGCATTGCACATGATTTATTCGACAGGTTGTACAACAGGCGCATGCTCATACGCCTGGTGGGTTTGCGCCTGAGCGGACTGGTACACGGCAATCATCAAATCAGTTTGTTTGATGATACCGAAGAGAGCATCAACCTCTATGAAGCCATAGACCGCATCAAACACAAACACGGGGTAGAAAAACTGGTGCGGGCTACCACGCTGGGTACCAGCCGCAGACTGCGCATGAATATGAATGCTTTTCATGGGTGATGTAAAGGCATCCTACACCTCTGAGGTGTAGGACGCCTGCACAGGATAGGAACTTTCTCTGACACAAGTTGTCAAAGCATGATAATAGTTTCGTGATATCAAAACATGAATGATATGAGAACACTAATCGCAGCACCCAAGACCGAAGTAAAGGAATTAATGTTTCTTATTTCCCCAAATCAGGGAGTTACAAGTGATGTGCGGGTTTTAAAAGATGATGTACACTACCTCACGGGCAAAAGATTTGAAAGTCAGGACTCCAAAGCACATATCACTTTATTTACTGATAGATATAAAGAGACGGAAATAGAAAGAGTTCTGGCTGTCATAGAAGAGCGCTTACAAAACTTCAATGCTTTTGAAGTGATTATTAAAGATTTTGGTGTATTCCATCATGGCAGCAATCGCACCATCTACATGGATATTGTGAACAAGTACCGCATCAGGGACATCTTCGAAAGCATCAAAAACACTGAAGATAATTTTACACCCCATATCACCATTGCTAAAAATTTACCTGCCGAAGATTTTTTAAAATGCGGGCCCTATTTCAAAAGCCTGCACTATAGCCAGCACTTTCGTTGCGAGCGCATTACTGTATTGTCAAAAAGCGGAAAGCGTTGGGGGCTTTATAAAGAAATTATGCTGAATGTTTAAGTTGCTTTTGTTTAACATGGTTGATTAAAAGTAAAAGCCCCCTTAGTTTGGGGCTTTTACAATTTATCTGGGATCAAAAGAATCTGTTTTAATTGTCATCATCATCAAGTTTTGCCAACTCTTCATCAATAATTCTTTCTATTAATTCGCGCTGGCGCTCGGTTAATGAGGCATCTACTTTAGCCTGTCTTTTCATAAACCTGAACATGGCATTCTTTCTTATTTCATACGCAATAAACACCGTGTATTCTTTTGACTTGGCATCATAGAATTTCTTTTCGCCAATTTTTCTAAGGTCGGCCATATCTGTATTCATTACTTGCCGGGCAAGGCTCTGAAATTTATCAGCCACATCGCGGGCAGCTTCGTTTTCAGTTTGGCCCAGGTACTGATCGGCCACTTGTTTCATGGTAGTACTTACTTGTCCGCCAAGAACTGTCTTGGCATCCAGGTCGGCCTTGCTGCGTGCAATATTGTCTTTACTGCTTACACCTTTACCGGTTGCCCTGAACCAGCGGTTGTTTGATTCATACTTTGAACCGGTAAAAGGTTCTCTTACCTTTTTACCATACTGCGATGAACATGAAGCCATAAGCATAACTGCAGCCATCAAGATTAAGCCTGAAAATGATATCTTGTTTTTCATAAATTTTCTTTGGTTAAGCGTAGTGCCATAAGCACAGCATAAAAGTAATAAAAATTATGCCAGACCTGTGTATATGATGATTTGCCAGCGAAAAGCCCAGTTCCAGCGCAGACTATAGTGTTGAATTCCGGCTGCTTTCATAATCCTTTCAATATCTTTTCTTGTAAAAGATCTTAATACAGAAAGAGGCGCATCGTTTATTACCATTTTTGATTTAGAGAATAGTTTGGTTAACACCTTGATGGCATAAAATGCAAACCAATGCCGGTGTAAATCATTTATCACAATGCCCAGTGAAGCTTGCTTTTGCATACTTTGAAAAAGCTGAACCAGTTCATCATCGGTAAAATGATGACAAAACAAAGTAGCCGTAATAATTTCAAATTTCTGATTTAAAAAATCATCACTGAACACATCTGCACACAAATAATTAATTTGAGGATATGCGCTGGTGTGTTCTTTAGCGTAATTGATGATGTTATTGTTTGCGTCTACTCCGGTGAAAGATGCATTAATTTTTTGCCGGGCACACCACGCAGCCATTAGTTGCAACATATCTCCACCACCGCAGCCTATATCTGCAATGTGCGGTTGAGTAGTTTTATTTTTGATAAGTTTTTTTAAACCATTGGTAGTAACATAGTTGCCGCCCAGCCATTTATTAATCGTTTTTAATTCTCTCAGGGTTTGTACAATTTCTTCACCTCCTGAGGCTAACTCATCCATGAGTTCTTTCTGGTAAGAGCGATGTTTGAATTTACCCATGTCTATACAGTTTTGAGCAACATGCTTTCAAGCGTAAGCCCCGGGCCAAAAGCCAGACCCAGTACCTGCTCATCTTTTTTGTTAACAGGAATATTTTTGCACAGCTCATCAAGCACAAAAAGAATTGTGGCTGATGACATGTTACCATAATTTTCCAAAACCTTATAAGCATATTGATTGGCCGCTTTGCTTAAACCGAGAGAGCTTTCGATTCGCTCCAATATTTTAATACCTCCCGGATGTATGGCGTAATGCTCAACACCTTTATGGGCCATTCCGGCAGACAGCAGTAAGTCTTGGATAAATCTTTCAATTCCTTCCGCAATAATTTCAGGTACATAGGCTGAGAGTTTCATCTCAAAGCCGGTATCACCAATTTGCCAGGCCATGTCTTTACTTCCTTCAGATGCAATGGTATTATAGAAGTGCTGTATTTCAAAACGCGTAGTATTGGTTTTGTTATTTGATACAATGACCGCGGCTGCGCCATCAGCAAAAAGGGCATTGGCTAAAAGATTGTCTTCAGTAAAATCATTTTGAAAGTGAATGCTGCAAAGCTCTGTGCATACCAGTAGTACTTTTGCTTCAGAATTGGCTTTGCAGATGTCGTGGCATAAACGCAGGCCATTAATAGCCGCATAACAACCCATAAAATTAATGCTGCTGCGATAAACTGATGGCTTTAACTGCAAACCATGGATAATGTCAATATCTAAGCCCGGAGCATACATGCCGGTACAGCTCACACAAATTAAGTGTGTTACTTCATTGGCATTTATATTACTTAATTCAAGTGCTCTTGTTATGGCTTGTATACTTAATGCTGCGGCATGCGCGCGGTAAACCTGCATACGCTTTGAAGTAGATGGTCTGTAGCCATCAGCTATGTAGCCATTGTAAAATGTAAAATCTGTTTCAAGGCCATAATCAGACAAAACTGAATGCCTGAATTTTATACCACTCTTTTTATAAATAATTTTAAGTTTTCGTGCCTCTTCATTGTTTAGAGAAGAGGCGCGTATCATAAAGTGGGCAATATCTTCTTGCAGAAAGCGATGTTCGGGGTTTGCTAAGCCAATGGCATTGATATAAGAAGGCATATTGCTGATTAACTCTAAAATGTAATATCTTGTTTTAAACTTTTAAAATATGTTTTCGATTTCTTCCTGGCTACACCTGCGCATACACTTCTCTTATTTTTTGCTTCCGGTTTTTTTATTCACCCTAAGCGTTTCGCCCAACTTTACGGCAAACACTTTGTTGTTCACATTCCTCATCATTCATATTTTTCTGTATCCGGCAAGCAATGGCTATAACAGTTACTTTGATAAAGATAAAGACAGTATTGGGGGATTAAAGAATCCACCCCAGGTAAAAGCGGGTCTTTACTGGTTGGCACTGCTATTTGATGCAGTGGCCATTTTCTGGGCCTATCAGCTAAGCGTAAGCTTTGCCTTTATGGTGTTCATTTACGGATTAGTTTCTAAAGCATACAGCCATCCCTGGATAAGACTAAAAAAACACCCATACACCAGTTGGCTTGTTGCCGGAGTATTTCAGGGCTTTTTTACTTTTCTGATGTGTTATGTGGGCATAAATGGTTTTCCGGTTGAACTTGCATTAAAGCCTAAAGTTTTGACACCGGCAGTACTTACTACCCTGATGTTACTAGCCAACTATCCGCTTACTCAGATTTACCAGCACAAAGAAGATGCTGAAAGAGGAGACCGCACCTTAAGTTTGGTGTTGGGTATTAAGGGCACTTTCATTTTTGTAATGGTAATATTTGTCTTTGCAATGGCGGGTTTTACCTATTATTTGCTGCAGTATTTTGGCGCTGATTATCTGAAGATATTTTTGATTTGCATGCTGCCGGTTGTTCTTTATTTCTTTTGGTGGATGTTCACTTCTTTCAGAAATGCTCAGCATGCAAATTACAGTCGCGCCATGTGGATGAATTTTATCTCTGCTACAAGTCTTAATGGTTTTTTTATTTACCTATTCCTTAAAAACACAAATGTATTGGCGGCTTTTCAATAAATGCTAAAACACATCTCCATGTGAGTGTTTGATTAAATAGCGGGCCATGGGCTTTACATGGGTTACAAGCTTAACCGCCAAATCAGAAAGCGTAGTGTTGCCGAATAATTTCTGCACAATTCTGCCTCTTTGCAGTCTGGCATAAAAAAGTTTATGCCAGGCGGCACTATATGCATTGTTTAGCAACTCACGCTGAAGGGCATCAGACTTGCAAGTATCAATAAGTAATTCACTTAAAATGTAAGCGCTTTGTATAGCCATGGCCATACCATTGCCATTTAGTGGGGTTATCATGCCTGCAGCATCGCCAATCATCAGGCAGTTTTGTTCAACAGGTCCTTTGGTTTCGAAAGAGATTTCATTAATCACTTCGGGTTTTTCAAAAATGAAATCAGCATTTTTAAAAATGGATTTGAGATGTGGATTTTTAAACAGCACGTTTTCCTCCATCTCTTTAATGTCTTTGTAGGCTTTCAAATTGTCACGATGGCTGAGGTAACATATATTTATAATTCCATTTTCAATGCGGTTTATACCGCAGTATCCCTTTTCAAAATTATGCAGCGCAACCCTGTTTGCAGGATACTCAAGACGAGCATGATATTTTACCCCAACATAAGGCGAGCGTTTTTGAATAAAGCTTCTGTTTAGTTGTTTGTCGAGGCGCGAACGCTTACCATAAGCGCAGACTAAAATTTCAGCAGTATGTTCATGCTTGCTTCCATTTACTGTAAATATTTTTCCGTCAAATGAAATTTGCTGTGCTTCCTCCTGAAAAAATGTTAAGCCCTCATTTAGGGCAATGTCAAAAAGGTATTTATCAAAATAATAACGACTAAGTCCGAAGCCACCAAGATCAAGCGGTAATATGGTCTGGTTTCCGCTTACTGCACTTAGTTGAAATTCATTTATCTCTGTAGCTTTTATTTCGTGCGGAAACAAGCTCTCTCTTTCCAGAAAGGGTCTTATTTCATTTGAAATATATTCACCACATACCCGATGAAAGGGATAAGACCTTTTTTCAATTAGCGCGCAAGGAACCCCATTTCTCAATAGCCGGATAGCAAGTACCAAACCACCCAGACCTCCACCTATGATGAGTATTTTATGCCTGTGATTTTGCATATCCTTTCAAAAGCTTTTAGTGCCTTTAGCGTAATATTAACACTATACAGTGGAGCCCAATTACTTACCTTGCCGCTTCTAATTTAAACCAAGTTATGATGAGTAAGTTTAGTAAGTATTTATTAATTCTTTTAGTTTGTATTGCGTCTGGTATACAGGCACAAGCACAGCGAAATAAAAAAGCAGAACCCGCAAAGCCTGCTGAAGCAACTCCTGCACCCGCTGCCAACAATAATCAGAAAGGCGGCATACAGCCTTATGAAAAAGTGATTACAGGTAAGGCAGTTTCTGATGATGGCTTGTTTACAGTTCACAGAATTGACGATAAGTATTATTATGAAATTCCCGATTCACTTTTCGGTCGTGAAATGTTGTTGAACACACGTATTGCCAAAACAGCAGAAGGCATTGGCTATGGCGGTGAGAAACTTCGCAACCAGGTAGTAAGATGGGAAAATCGTGATAAGAAAGTATTGCTAAGAGTTGTTTCCTATAACAACATTGCAAGTGACACTTTGCCAATTTCAATTTCTGTTCGTAATTCAAACTTTGAACCTATCATTGCTTCGTTCGACATTCAGTCCAAATCCAAAGATGGAAATGGTGCAGTAATTGAAGTTACAAGTTTGTTTACAAAGGATGTTCCTGCACTTGGACTGGATGATAACAGGAGAAGAACATATAAAGTAAGCAATGTTGATGAAAGCAGAACATTTGTTGAACATATCAAAAGTTATCCCATCAACATTGAAGCTAGAAATGTAATTACTTACAGGGCTTCTGAGGCGCCTTCAAACTCTTCAACCAATACCATTTCATTAGAAATCAACAACTCCATGTTGTTATTGCCTAAGGTGCCCATGAAACCACGTTTATATGATGAGCGAGTAGGATATTTTTCAACAAGTTCTGTTGATTATGGTTTAGATGAGCAAAAGGCAACCACACGTACTTTTATCAAAAGATGGAGACTTGAGCCTAAAGATCCTGAAGCCTACAAAAGAGGTGAACTGGTAGAGCCTGTTAAGCCAATTGTTTATTACATTGATCCTGCAACACCAGAAAAATGGAGACCTTATCTAAAGAAAGGTGTTGAAGACTGGCAAGTAGCCTTTGAGGCAGCTGGTTTTAAAAATGCGATTATCGCTAAAGACCCCCCGAGCCCGGAAGAGGATCCTGAATGGAGCCCGGAAGATGCACGTTATTCAGTTATTCGTTACTTCTCTTCAAATGTACAGAATGCTTATGGCCCAAGTGAGCATGACCCACGCTCAGGAGAAATTCTTGAAAGTGATATTGGCTGGTACCACAACGTGATGAACCTATTGCGTAACTGGTTTTTCATTCAAACTGCTGCGGTGAATCCTGATGCACGTGGTGTGAAATTCAAAGATGAAGTAATGGGCGAATTGATTCGCTTTGTATCTGCGCATGAAGTGGGACACACACTTGGTCTGCCACATAACTTCGGGTCTAGCTTTGCTTATCCGGTTGACTCTCTGCGTTCAGCAACCTTCACCAAAACAATGGGAACAGCACCATCTATTATGGACTATGCCCGTTTTAATTATATCGCACAGCCAGAAGACAAGGGTGTAAGTCTGCATCCTGCCGTTGGGCCTTATGATAAATATGCAGTAATGTGGGGTTACAAATTAGTTGCTGATGCCAAAACTCCCGATGATGAAAAGACAACACTCAACAAATGGATTGTTGAGCGTGCTGATAATCCGCTTTACTTCTATGGTCGTCAAACCGGAAACCCAATTGATCCAAGATCACAATCAGAAGATCTGGGCAATGATGCCATGAAGGCGAGCATGTACGGCATCAAAAACCTGCAGCGCATTGTACCCAACTTAGTTGAATGGACAAAAGAAGATGGAAAGAACTATGCAGATTTGTCTGAACTATACAACCAGGTTATCGGCCAGTGGGGCAGATACAATGGCCATGTAAAATCAAATATAGGTGGCGTGTATGAAGATCATAAAACTTATGATCAATCAGGTGCGGTTTATACGCATGTACCTAAAACCATTCAGAAAGATGCGATGGCATTTTTGCAGCGCGAAACATTCAGCACACCCAAGTGGCTGATTAACCAGGATATATTGAGCAAGATTGAACATGCAGGCCATGTTGAAAGAATCAGGGCTGTTCAGTCAAGCACCTTAAATCAACTATTAGATGCAAGCAGAATTGCGCGCTTAATTGAAGCCGAAACCATAATGGGTAATCGTGCTTATACCGCTATGGAAATGATGGCTGATTTAAGAAACGGCATCTGGTCTGAACTGCGCGGCAACCAGGCTATTGATACTTACCGCAGAAACTTACAGCGTGCGCATATAGCCAGGCTGGGCTTCCTGATGAACGAAAATCCATCAGGACCAAGCGGTGCAGCCCGAGGCTTTGCAGGATTTACGCCTGTTAACCTTGAACAGTCAGACATCAGGCCTATTGTTAGGGCAGAGTTAAATACTTTAAGACGCCAGGTTATTGCAGCAACAGCCACGGCACCTAATGCCATAACAAGGGCGCATTTGGAAGATGCTAAAATCAGAATTGATCAGATTTTAGATCCTTCTAAATAATACTTACACATAACTTAAACGGCACCAGAACAAAATCAGATCTGGTGCCGTTTTTATTTTATGAGCCTTGGTTACTTAATGGTACTATCGCTTAATCAAGGTTTGTCTAATGACTGGCTTTATGTTTAATGAAAACGCTGAAATACCCACAGTAAAAGACCCTCATCTTCATGTTATGCTGATTGGGAATAATCCCATTGAGTTGAGCAAAGTAGAAGGTTATTTGAAAGCAATGGCCTCCAAGGGTATTATTTCTGAAATAGCGTTTGACCTAAAATCATTTTGGCAGCGCATGAGCAGCTTTCAGCCTCATTATATTTTGATAGATGATAATGTGGGCAGAGGAGAGTTAAAATCTATTGTTCAGAGTTTGGCTAATTCAAAGCAAACCCAGGAGATTCCGGTTGCTGTTATAAAAAACTCAAACTTTCATGAAAGCTTCTGTAATGAAGTGTCTGAATATTTATTGAAATCAACCCTTACAGAAGAAAGCCTGTACAAAACCATTATTAATTCACTGCGCTTCAGAAAAACAAGGGCCTATCTATATAAGAAATACAGAAAGAGAAAAATGCAACTTAAAGAGTTGGTTGGAATCAGATAGAGCTTTGCAGACGAAAGTCTTTCTTTAATCTTTGACCTTTTCGATCAATATCCAAATATATTTTTTTGCCAGGTTTTGCATTAAGTATACCGTTAACATCGTGCAGACTTAATTCATTTGTGCTTAATCCATTAATGCGAATAATAATATCGCCAGCCAGAACACCCGCATCTGCCGCGCTTGAGTTGGGCCTAACATAGGTAACCTCATAATTTCGAAGCTTAGAACCTTTAGCTTTAAGTGTAAGGCCACCCATGTTGTAGAAAAACTTTTTATTAAAGACGTTATTCTTTTTCAGGTATAATCTTTCAGTTGAGAAATCAAACGCCACATTAAATCTGTTGAGTAAATCGCCCCCAATAGAACCGCTTCTGAACGCCAAAGAGTATTTCAGGCTGTCCATATATGTGTTGGGATCAGGATACCTTGCGATAACATCTTTCAAAGTAAACTCGCCAAGTTCAAGTGATTTTATTCTACCTATTCTACCTTCAATAACTCCGCCCAATCCTATACCCAAAACACTTTCAATATTTTTTTCAGGTATAGTTATGGTGCTGTCAGATTGCGGGTCGAGCAATAATGCATGACTTGCACCTGAATCTATCAGCAGCTTTACTTCTGCTTTGCTACCATCAGCTTGTTGAATGGTAGTTGTAATGTATGGTTTGGTATCTTCAACCTTAAACCGAACTACTTTATACTTTTTGCTTGGTTTAAATTTCTCTGGTGTAAAAAGTGTAAGCATTTTTTTCTCATAGTCAATATGCACCACAAACCGACTGAATAATTCATAACCCAAAACTCCGTGCACATCTGCTCCCATATAGTTGCGCAGCTCTAAAAAATCTTCTTCCAGCACCAGCATTGAATGGCCTGCGCTTTTAACACCTGGCAGGTCGAGCGAAATACCATAAGTAATGTATGCTTCTACTTCTTTTTCTCTGCCGGGCGCAGAAATGCTATATTTTTTTACGTAGGGTAACCTTAGAATATCGCTGAAAGCCTTATCGGTAAGAATGGCGGTACGCACCCCGGTATCAAGCACAAATTTTAAGGGTAACTGCTTATTAAGTACTACGGGCACAACCACCAGGTTATTGTAAACTTCTATGGGAATTTGCACACGGCCTTTGTTTTCAGCCAGGGAAAAGCCAAGGTTCTGGGCCATACCCGGCAGAACAGCAAAAGTCAGTATGATAAAAATGAAACGCATTATGTGCTACACCTGGCAAATTAAACGCCTTAGTGGTATTTGAAAACGAGATTTTATAATCCGAGTTGATTCAATAACAACACAGGTTTT
>DAOLDI010000007.1:0-17861 GCA_035327445.1 Cyclobacteriaceae bacterium
CATTCAGGATTATCCATTGGATTATAATTATCAGAATGAGCAACACCGTTTTGAAAATGCAGGTAAGTTATGGAAGCAGGCGGCAGCGCCATATTCAGATCACTGGAACAAAGTGATGAATGAATTACTAGAACTTGATTTCACACTCGATCCTACATTTAATATTTACGAAGCCAGCAGAGATTTACACCGCGCACGCAGGGCAGAGTGGCACGAAGAATATACGCTGCCACAACTCTGGTCTTTCTTTCAGCCTAACCGCAGGGCGCATGGTTCTTACTGGTTTGAATGGGGAACAGAACAAGAAGTTGCCTGGAGAGAGAACTACAGGTTATGGATGATTTTTGTGAATGAATACAAAAACCGTGGCGGCAGGGTAACTACCGGTTCCGACTCAGGATTTATTTTTCAGACTTATGGATTTGCCTACATACGTGAACTGGAGTTGTTACGCGAAGCAGGATTTCATCCGCTGGAAGTAATTCGTTCTGCCACATTGTATGGGGCGCAGGCTTTAGGTTTAGGTAAAGATTTAGGTTCTGTTGAAGTAGGCAAGCTGGCCGACTTTGTGATTGTAGAAGAAAATCCTTTACAGAACTTGCAAGTGCTTTATGGAACAGGCGCTATTAAGTTAAATGATAACAATGAAGCGGTACGTGTAGGCGGTGTAAAGTACACGGTGAAAGATGGTATTGTTTACGATGCGAAGCAACTTTTAGAAGATGTGAAAAAGATAGTAGCCGATGAAAAAGCAAAAACTAATTTTGTAATTAAGCAACCTGGAAATTAAAATTAAAATCATGAGAGCATTCAGCTTATTCTTTGTCATTGGCTTTATCAGTTTGGCTTGTCAGCGCACAGGCGAACATGCCGAGAAAAAACCGGAAGTGATTTCCTTATTAGGTGTACCATATTATGAACCACTGCGCTCAGCTCCTGCACAAGCGCGTCTTGATAGCATGTTGAACATCGCCAGAAGAAATTTTGAAGCAGATCCTTCAGAAGAAAATTATATCTGGCTGGGCAGAAGAGTTGCTTATTTATCACGATACAATGAAGCCATCAAAATATTTTCTGATGGCATTGAAAAATATCCGGAATCATTTCGCTTGTTCAGGCACCGGGGGCATCGTTACATCAGCATCCGTGAGTTTGATAAGGCAGTAGCCGATTTGCAGCAAGCAGCAGCTTTGATGCAGGGTCATCCGCTGGAGATTGAACCTGATGGTCAGCCTAACCGATTGAACATTCCATTAGGCACAACGCAGTTCAGTGTTTGGTATCATTTAGGCTTAGCGCATTATCTCAGCGGAAATTTTAAAGATGCTTTAATGGCCTATGAAGCCTGTATGAAAGTTTCTGACAAAGATGATTTAATTGTAGCCACTGCCGACTGGCTCTACATGACTTACCGCAGGTTGGGTATGGAAGAAGAGGCTGCCACTTTACTTGAAATGATTTCAGAAGATATGGAGATCATTGAAAATGATTCTTATCATTTGCGTTTACTCATGTACAAAGGAATTAGAACACCCGAATCATTACTTGAAATAAATCCTGATGTTGAAGATCCTGACCTTTCTGTAGCTACTCAGGGTTACGGATTAGGTAACTGGAACTTGTATAATGGAGATAGCGCCAAAGCAAAAGATATTTTTGAAAGGGTAGTTAGCGGTAAGCACTGGGCTGCCTTCGGCTTTATTGCAGCTGAAGCAGAACTTGCCCGCATGCAAAGTACTGAAGATTAATCTCTGCGTTTGCCTTCAATCTGGTAATTGAGTTTGAAGGCAAACGTAAAGTTGCTTTGATCAAAATAATCAATCAGTATACTATCGAAACCACCCATCAAAGCTTCCATCCTTAAGTTTTCTGTCAGGTAAAAGGTTGGATTGATAAAAAAGCCAGCTCCGGTGGCAGTTCCAAACCTAATGCCATTGCGGTGTTGATCATCCATCATTCCCATAGCAATTTGTGTGGTAAGCGTTGGAAATGCCGAAGGGAAGAAATCACCTACACGGATTTCACCGTATATCCATTCTTTCCTGCCATAGCGCAGGTTGAAGCGTGGATAAAGCCAATATCTTTTTAAAGAAGTTGGTCCGCTTTCAGAAATTGGATTGATTGTAGCAAAATTACCTGCAGTTAAGCCGATACCGGTTCCCCATTTTTTGGAATCTAATTTTACGTAAGAACTAATGCCGCCAATTTGAAGTGTGCGCTCTATATTATATATGCCGCGCGCGCGGTCTAGCTGCTCACCGCTAAATAACTCTGCACCAAAACTAATTCTGTCTAAGCCTTTATGGCTTTGAGTAAAAATAGTTTCATTTTCATAACCCAGGCCGGCCAGTCCAAATCTGTTGGTATAATCTACACGCGTACCGGGTACCGGATCTCCCGAGCAGTTTATCAATTCATCTGACAAATTACTTTTACCCGCCATAAAACCGGTGTAGATGTGATGATACCTCTTGAAACTTCTTTCATTCTTTTCTTCTTCATCATCTTCCCGCAGGGTCTGACTCATCAATACAAATGAAAGCGCAAGCATGCTGATGCTGGCAAGCCTTAAATTGGGTACAGTGTATTTTTTAAATAGTTTAATGAAGATCAAAACCAATGCTGGTATAAAAGCGAGCTGAATGGTAAATACTTCAAAAGGTAAAAGAATTAAAGCCGCTGCCAGGCAAAGCAGGCTGTTGAAGAAAAAGTAGCTGACTATAGTAGTGTTTGAAACAGAATTTGTGTTGCTCGTATCTTTAGGCTCACTTGTTTTTTCAATCCAAAAAATGAGAACAGTAAATACCAGCATACCTGTCAAACAAATCCACTGAATGGGTTGAAGTCCCCACAGTACACTTTCATCAAGCCTGAAGAAGCCGGTAACAAATCGAATGAAAAAATATGCTATAATGCTGATGCCGGTAAGGCTAATTCCATTTTTGATTTTTTTATAAATGAGTATTAATGCCGGAATAATCAGCAATACCAAAAAGGCTTCATACAATTGTACAGGGTGCAGGGCATTGGTGTGCATTACATCAGCGGCAGGAATTAGTGCACGGTATGCATGCGTATGTGTGCCATACTGTACTGCCCAGGGTATTTCTGTTGCGGTACCGAAACAACATCCTGCTATAAAACAACCCAGGCGATGCAGCGCAATGCCAATGGGTAAAGCAAAGGCAAAAGCCTGCAAACTTCTCCAGGGAAGTTTAAGTGCTAAGATGCTGATGAATACACCCATGCAGCCCAATAGCAAGCCGCCAAAAAGCGCACGACCGGGATCTCTGTTGAGTTGCAGATGGTCGAGAAAGTAATGCCAGTCGGCACTTTGCATGGCCATCATTTTACAGCCGAGTACAAAAAAGATAAAAGTAGTGGTGATACTTAAAAGCCAGGGTAAGAGTGGCAATTTCAATTTTTTTCCTGCTATCAATAGCACAACAAATCCCAACAAATAACTGAGCATGTTGAACAACATGTAGTAAAAACCCGGATGCGCAGGATCAATCAGCAGCTCTTGCATACATTAATCTTTGAATTTTTTGTAATAGAGTTGATTATCAACAATGGCAGCTACTGCTTTTTCATCAGGAGAGAAATTTACCTTTTGAAAAAAAGCGCCTTCTTTAAACATCACACGCTCTGATTCTGTACGATTGATTTCGCGTATATATATTTCTGAGAATACCTTTGTATTACATTCAGGAATAGGCACATCAGTAAGACAACGCTGGTACAAAAACAGGAAGATGTTTCCTGATGCAGCACCAGCCATGTAATTATCATATTGTTCAAAGAGTGTAAAACGTAGCTCATTAAAGGCAGTCAGATTTCTTCTGATGTAAACAGTTGGCCGCATGATATAACCGATGATGCCAATGGGAGTCCACTCTATTATATCTGCCGGAAAATTATTGAAGCCCAGCAGGGGCAGGAAGTCTTCGGTTTCAATTCCATAAATAAAATACCGGTATGGCCATTCGCTTTGATCGGCCAGAATCAGTTGTTCATAATCTGGCGAAGCTGCAATAGGAATTAAGTTGCCCAATTCAAAGTCTTCATTGGTCGACCATTTTCTTAACACTGCAGCTTCATTGCCATTAATCGGATTAAATGCGCGTGTAACAAGAAATTTTTCATTGCTGATGATGCTGTTGAGGTAGCGGTTTGGGTTAAGCCAAACAAATTCATAAATCCGCTCTCGGCTGTTATCACTTAGTTTGAGCACATGAATTTCATTGCTGGAATTGCTCGAGAAAGAGGCCACCACAAGTTCCTGGTAATTGTTGTTTTTCCAGTTGATGGCCAGTATGGTTCTGTTGCTAAACGTACTGATGGTTCTGTATTGCCGGGTGCCCAGGTTAACCGCTTTGATCACGGAATTAGTGCCACTCAATACAGCATAAACAATTTCATTGCTGGGGGGCAGCCATACAAAATCCACCAGGGTTTCATCACTTAATAAATCGCCCAGGTCTGCCTGACTGCTAAATGAGCCGTAATCGTCTTCGATGAGACAGGAAGAGAAACCAAGCAACAGGGTTAATATAATGACGCGAAACTTCATGCACTTACTTTATTCATTTATCAACCAACCAATTTACATGGTAAAAGGAATTAATTGCTGCACCTAAGCATAAAAATCTGAAGAATACCTTTACTCAGGTAGACGTAGGCAAGGTGAAATATGTTTTAATATAATCGTTGTGATCTTTAATTAAAGGATATGGTTAAATGCACCTGAAAATTTTGTAACACAGTGAATCAGAGTGATTTGATTTTAATATTCCTGAACCACACTTCCTGGCCGTGGTCTTGTAAACAAATATGCCCTTTCGCATAAGCGGCATAGCCTTCCGCATCGGCCCATTTGCTGTTTGCCTTGCGTTCAAGCCAGTCAGCGCTGCCAATTTCATAGGCCACTACCGGCTTGCCGTTAAGCCAATGCTCAACCTCATGTCCATTTACAATTAACTTACTTACATTCCATTCACCGGCTGGATTTATTTCGGCACCTTCGGCAGCATGCATGGCATAATCTGCTCCGCTTCTTTGCCATTCGTTTAATTCACCGGGAAAGTTTTCATCATCTATCAACTGGTATTCGGGTCCGCTCAGGTAAGGCTGGTCTAAGTCTTCACTCACCCTGTACATTACTCCGCTATTGCCCTGATGCCCGATCTTCCACTCAAAATGCAATTCAAAATTTTCATACTGATTTAGGGTGATGAGATCTGCTCTTTGCTGGGCCTGATCAAAATCTTTGCAATGCAAAGTACCCTCCACAATTTCCCAACTGTTTTGTGGCATGTTTCTGAAAGTTCTCCAACTGTTCAGATTACTTCCGTCAAATAGTACTTCCCAGCCATCAGTATTTACATTTTCGGTTTTGTTGCTGCTGCATGAAGCCATGAAGGCAATCAAAATAATGTAGAGTAAGTTTTTCATATTATTCAAATATTTTTCCGGGGTTCAGTATGCCATTCGGATCAAATGCTTTTTTGATACCACGCATCACCTGAAAGTTTGCCTCCTTCATGATAATGGACATATACGGTTTTTTAGCGATTCCAATGCCATGCTCTCCTGAAAGTGTACCGCCTAAGCTCACCGTAAGTTTAAAAATTTCTCCAATGCCTTCAGGTATTTTGCTTTTCCAGTCTTCATCGCTGATCTGTTCTTTCAAAATATTCACGTGCAGGTTACCATCTCCTAAATGTCCGAAGCAAACTGTATTAAATCCATACTGCTTGCCAATTTGCTTGATGCCGCTTACCAGCTTAGGCAGGTTGGCTCGTGGCACCACTACATCATCAGACTTGGTGAGTGTATAGGCATTTACCGCAGGTGAAATATTTTTTCTGATTTTCCAGAGTTCTTCTTTTTGCGCAGCGGTTTCGGCAAACAAGACTTCGCCTACCTGAAATTGTTCAACCACAGCCATTACACGTTCTGCATCGCGCATCAATACTTCTTCATCATTACCATCCAGTTCGCATAAGAGATACGCATCCATGTTGTCAGGAAAGGCAGTACTTACTTTGCTGTTATAAATCTTCTCTACATAATCTACCGTTTTCATGGCAGCCTCACGTTCAAAAAATTCCATACCCGATGGTGTGATACCTTCTCTGAAAATAGCAGCAATAGCACGGCAGGCTTCTTCATTAGTAATGAATGGAATTAAGAGCAAAACATCTTTTTGCGGCAAGCCCCTGAGTTTAAAAACAATTTTAGTTACCACACCTAATGTGCCTTCACTGCCGCACATGAGTTGGGTAAGGTTATAGCCGGTAGAATTTTTCAACACATTGGCGCCTGTCCAGATAATTTCACCGGAAGGCAATACCACTTCCATGTTGATTACGTAATCTCTTGTTACGCCATACTTCACTGCTTTTGGTCCGCCAGAATTATTGGCCACATTGCCCCCGATATAACAGGAACCACGACTTGCCGGATCGGGCGGATAGAAAAGACCTTTTTCTTTTACGGCATTTTGAAATACTTCTGTAATTACTCCGGGTTCTACCGTAGCCTGCAAATTCAGTTCATCAATGTGCAGAATTTTATTGAAGCGCTCCATTGAAAGCACTACTCCCTTATGAATGGGTAAAGCCCCGCCACTTAAGCCAGTGCCGGCACCACGCGGAGTTACGGGAATCAAATGCTGATTACATATTTTGAGTATCTCACTAATTTCCTGTGGCGTACCGGGCTTCAGCACCAGTTCGGGATTGAACTGGTAGTCTTCTGTTTTATCGTGCCCGTAATCAAATTTCTTTTCTTCGTCCAGCAGCATGTTGTCCTGTCCCACAATCTCTTTGAAAGCGTTGATGAGTTCTGCTGTGATCTTACCAAATGCCATGTAAAATTTCTTATTTTTGAATATCTGTTTAACAAGCTCCGAAAGCTTTTGCTTTATTGGAGCTACAAAAGTAAGCAAATATGTCAGTGCGAATAGTGCATTTTTTGCTGATAGCCTTACTGTTTAGTTCTTGTGCTGCCTCGCGCAAAGCCAGGGAAAGACAGGCCAAAATTGATAAGGTAATCGAAACTGCCCGCAGCTATACGGGCGTACCCTATAAATATGGAGGTACTACGCGTTCGGGTATGGACTGCTCTGGCTTGTTGATTAATTCTTTCCGGGCTATCGAATTTGAATTGCCCCGCACATCAGAAGGCCAAAGTAAAGTAGGAGAGAAAGTGAAAATCAAAAAACTACGTGAGGGCGACCTGGTATTTTTCGCCACCGGAAAAAAGAAGCGTGTAATTACCCATGTGGGTTTGGTTACAGATAGAAAAGCTGTAAACGATGTACGCTTTATTCATGCTTCAACATCTTTAGGCGTGGTAGAAGCCAACCTCTTTACAGATTACTATCGCAAGCGATATCGGGGAGCGAGGAGGGTGATTCAATAATGTGTTGAAGTTGTGATGTATTTGCGTGTTGATGGGCTATGTGTAGTTTGTGGATTGAGAGTTCTTTATTACAGTTTAAAACTATACTCCACAACTGAAAATAGCTGTTATTATGCATAGATGTACCACGGTCATCCATTACTGAATAGTACGGAGTCCAAAGCTTTGAATACGAGTTAAGATTGCTTTCTGAAGCCATGTTATAGAAGGAAAAAATTATAAATTCAGTACTGTAACAAATAACTCTGGAGATTATATGTTATTTGGTGTTCCAATTGGTGTACAATCGGTTCATATGTCAGTAGATATTACTGATATAGGCAAATATTCAATGTCACCAGCTACAATGGTTACTAACTTAGGTTATTCACCTAATTTATTTAATGCTAATTCAACTAAAATAAAACCAAGTAATGATTTAGATGACTTACCACATATCGAAACTCAAGAAATTTCTGTTGATATAATACCGTTTTGTGGTGATAGTGAAAATTTTGATATTGGTATAACTAGACAAGATTTCAGAATAAGAGCACAATTAATATCTACATTTACTATTTTTGGGAGTAATTTTACTGAAAACGAAAATGCGCACTGGGGTTTTAAAGATGGTGGTGCTGCTGATGATAACTCACTATACAGAATGAGAGACGATGGAAATTTCAACGCATCAATTGCAGGTAAAAGAACCCCAATAATAAATGAAGAGATTTTCTATGTGAAAAATAGTGTTTCAGATGATGACATAGCAAATAATAATTATGATATTCAGGATGATGTCTTATTATTGGATAAAACAGAATATGTAAGGTTTGTGGATACTGGTCAATTTGCATATGTTGTACCATGTAATAGAAGAAAAGTAATAACAAATGAAATAGGTGATGAGGTTGAAGTATCATTAGATAACCCAAACGGTATTTTTTCTGAATTTGTTGGATTTGCACTTTTTTACCATGAAGATGAAACAGCACAAATTAATAGTGGTGGTGAAGCAGGTGGTAGACCTTTTAGAGCAAATCACACAATTTTAAAAGTTCCACAAAGTGCTAATATTTCATCAGAATCAACTTTTAGTCGTAATGAAATAGACTCTCCTTTTAAAGAAAGAAATGATATCTGGAGATATCAAAACGCAAAATTTGTTGGTGGAAAATATTATAGTGTTGCAAAATTTCATGGATCGCATTCAAGCCCATCAGAAGGTAATGTTTTAAATAAAATTAATGCTGACCCATTCTCTAATCCACCAACACTAATTCTTAGTGCTGTTGGTAATTTACCTGCCAATAATCCTGATTTTCAGTTTCCATCAAATGGTAAAGCAGATAATGGGGTTTGGGACGTGTTTGTGGCGCAGTGGTTAAACTTTTGTTTATATCTACCACAGTTTGCTCATTTAAATAGAAGTGATGGTCAGAAGAAAATAAATAAGGTTTTAACTATCAATGATACAACATCTTTTTATATTGAAGATAATAATCAATTAATTGGTGATGGAAGAAGAAATACTAGATATTTTTTAAGATCAGATTTAAATAAATCTAAGTTTGTCGAAGTACCACTTGAAGACATTCTTTCAATATTAAATTATACTGATAGTGGTGCATTGAGAAAGGGTTTTAAATCAAATGAAGTACCAATAATTTCAAATCCATTACAAGGTACTTATCCTTCAGTAAATAATCCAAATGTTGATAATGATAATGGATCAGTACAATATTTTTTTAAAGGATGGGGTGAAAAGGATTGTTTTATCTATCTAAGGAATTTAGGACTAATATAAAAAAAACCCTTCAAGTGAAGGGTTTTTTTTGTTTAAGATTTATTTTTTTAGTTATTAAAAGTATATGTAACATCATAATAATTTGATATCACATAATTATTTAAACTAATTAGTTTTGCTGTTATTTCGCCATTTACAATTGATTTAATATGATATTTCATATCACCATGACCAACGATAAATTCGATATCACCATTGCTTAAAGTGTTAGTAATATAGTCTAAATCATCAGATGATTTATTATCACATACTCTAACATATTTAACTTTTTTATTTGAAGAAAAAACATAATTAAATTCATCTACAAGATCATTTAAAGTAATACCATTACATTTAGTAGAAATTTCGACAGTATTATCTTTTAAGTCAATTACTTTTACTTTTTGAAACTTAAACTCACCAGTAAATACAACATTTACTGGACTTGGATCAGATTCAGTATCACAAGAAGTGAAACTAATCACTGATATTAAAAGGAGAACTCTTATAATTATTTTGTTCCTTTCGTTTTTTATCGTTTTCATTTTTGGGGTAGTTATAATTTGAATTATTTTAGTCATGATCTCTCACTGCATTTGCTTCAATTTTGTAGTCGCAGCAGTATTCCCACAGTTGGGTTCTATCAAAGGGATATGTTTTTGACTCTGAAATAGGGTTACATTCCTCTGATTCTTCAATCATGTAATTACTCATTACCTTCCGCAATATTCCATAGAAAAATTTATCAGGTCTCTTAGTTTCGCCCACAAAAAGCAATTGTGTTCGAAAGCAGCAGCCAAGTAGCCCATCTAAATCTTGATTAAGTTCAAGTATTTTCCAATTTTTACATTTCATCATAATACGATTTATTCGTCATCTCTGATTGAAATTAATATTAGTTGTTCTCACTAAGAACCAAGTCTAGTGGCCAGGTAAAATGTTCACCATTTGTGGTATCTTCAAGAAAAGCCTTTGGCTGACACATTTCTTTACCTCCCGACTCTTTGAAGCATAGACAAGCCACTTTTAAGAGTCTACAATTTATTTTGTGCTTAAACTTGGGTGAGTGGCCTCTTGTTATTATTACTTTATTGCCAATTAATTTATTAGCCTTCAGAAGAATTTCCTCGCATTCATACTTATTCATAGTCTCAATCTTTATGTGTTAGTAAGCCAGAAATTATTCAGGTAACTAAAATTTAAAAATATTTTTCAGTTACCTTCATCAGACTATGTTTACTAAGCCTTTGAATTGCAATACTAATATTTTGAGCATAGAAACCTCAGCCATAATTGAAGCCATTAAGGCGGGCAGTGAAAAGATAATGTATCAGCTTTATGAAAGTTATCGGGAGGAGTTTGTGAGTTGGACAATCAGAAATCATAAAATTACCATTGAAGAAGCAAAAGATGTATTCCAGGAAGCTATGGTAGGATTGTACAAAAATGTAAAAGCCGGGCGGGCTGATTCACTGGAATCATCCATCAAAACCTATTTATTCGGTATTGGTAAGAACATTATCCTGAATCTATTAAAACGCAAAGGAATTGAAATCAAAGCCTATGAGTACTTTACCGAAAGTCAGGAAACACAGAATCCTGACCTTTATGACCGTGAACATTTAGTCAGTTTGGTAAGCAGAATTTACAGGGCGCTTGGTTCTCCTTGCAAAGAAGTTCTGGAATTGTATTACGAAAGAGGGTTTGATATGGAATCTGTTGCCATCACACTTGGATATAAGAACGCAGATGTAGCAAAAAAGAAGAAATACGAATGTATGAGAACATTAGAAGAGAGAATTAATATGAGCAGAATTAAAGATATTTTAAATTAAATCCTATGAGTACAGATGAATTAGTAGATGAATTCTTGATGGATAAATTGACTCCTAAGCAAGTTGCAGAATTTGAAGAACGGATGGTGCGAGATATTGCCTTTAAAAATCAAGTCGACTTACGCAAACTTATTATGGAGGGTATTCATGAAGGGTATGCAAGGGAACTCAAGGAAAAATTGGTTCAGTATGACATTAGACTGAGTACTAAACAGAGATTTTCAATGAATTGGAAAATAGCCGCATCTGTGGTATTTCTGGTTCTTGCAGGTATATTTTCTCTAAATGTATTATTTAAGCCAAAGCCAGGAGATTTTGATTTTTATGAGCCAGGTATTCCTAACCAGATGGGTATTACTAGCAACATTCAATTCAACAATGCTATGAATGAATTTAAGTTAAAAAACTATTCGAGTGCCAATAAAGAATTTAATCGACTTCTAATAAATAATCCTGAGAATGATACGCTTTTGTATTACTCTGGTTTGTGCGATTACCGTAATAAAAATTTAATACCAGCAATAGAGAAATGGGAGAATATAAAACCCACCAGCAAATTTTACGATAAGGCATTGTTTAGATTGGCCCTGGCCTTTTGGGAAAAAGAGGATGAAGTACGTGCACGATTATTACTGGAAGAGGTTTTAACCTCTACTGAAAATGCAGAACTTAAAAATGAAGCAGCAAAAGCGTTTAAAGCACTTAACTAATCCTTTTCTTAATTTTATTAATAACGAATAATGCCATTAGCATTGTAATAATTGAAAGCATAGCAAAGTAAATTATGTTGAATTGTTTTTCGTTGATTGCTGAGCTTTTACCTGTTAGTTGTAAACCGGCCCAATAATACGGATTAGCCAATTCATCAGTGGTAATATTATCTAAATAATTCTGTTTTGCGTTTTGTAAGGCAATGTCTAATTTCAAGCCCTTGTCAATTTCAATATAAAAATACCTGAGTAAATCAGCGGTTGTTTTATCGTCTACATTCCACAACGTCATTAGCACCGTTTCGGCACCTAATCGATAAAAAGTCCTTGCAAACGACATGGCCCCTTCTGTATATATAGCTTTACCTAAGCCAGACGAGCAGCCGTTCAATACAACTAATTGTGGTTTAAGCCTGCTGGATGCTAATGTTGCTATAGAAATACTATCATTGCTTTGAATCCAAAGTTTAGAGTTGAATGGTTGAAGGGTGTCATTCTGAATATGTGTAGCAATGTGAAGAACCCTGGTTTTTAATTCCTTGTCAGGTAATTCTTCTAGTAGTATTCCCTTCTTCTTTTTAACCATTTCCTTAATCAAGGCTGTTGAAAACGGAATTGTTGAGAGCTTAGATGAATTATTAAAGTCAGCCGCAACACCAACATAATCCAATTCGTGCAATTCACCTTTTCGTATTAAATGAATTGGGCTTAATACTGATTTTATTGTATATCTCTTAGAAAAATAATTGAGTTCTTTAAAAGAATTTATTTGTAATGTATCTGTGACTAAAGCATCCCAGGGTATTTCCTGGAGATAACCATCAGGGCAAATAATTAATTTTTTAATTGTATTTGGCAATCGTGGTACTACCTCGTGAAGAGTTTGTTCATAAATGCGGTGACTCAAAAATGTGTAATCCCTAGGGCTTAAACCAATCATCTGCTTTTTTAAATTTCTGACGGATTGATGTAAATTTTTTGTTTCATTAAGTTTTATCAGTTCAATTTTATTGTGTTGAACTATTACGCAAAAAATGGAAATGTTGCTAATATAGAAATCCAAAAAAGCAGTATTAATATCCAAAATTTCCTGCTGTAATACTTTCATTGAAAGTGTATCTGTTATGCTCCACACTGAACTAATTTCCATAATTGATTCAGACGCTTCTGAAGGTATATCAGGCAAAAATGAAAGTGGCTGGTGTAATTGAATATTGCCACTACGCAGCATTTTTTCGATTATTATTTTCCTCTCTTTGACAAGTGTGGAAGATAGTAGCTGATGATTAGTTTCCGGTTTAATCTCATTTCTGTTCAGGTATGCGTACTTACCGGATGAAAGCAATCCAAAAGCGTTTTTTAAATAGCTTTCATCGTCTGTTTCCTCCTGTAAAAAATAAACTATCTGGGCAAGATTCTGGTATGTATTTGAACCATACAAATAACTCCAATGAATCGCTTCACTTTCATTTTCGGCTTGTGCTACAAGATATTTATGATATGACATTAAATAAATCCAATGATTATATGTGTTAAATAAATCTCCTTCTTGCTTCGATAAAAGTGCAATGGTATTAAGTATACCAGCTTTAATTGAAATTAATGAAATAAAGCGATGGTCATTTAAAGTACGTAAAAATGGCGGAACTTCCTTTTTACTATCTATGGCATATTCAGGCATTAGTCTGTTTACGCCTATATTGATTTGGTCGATTGCCAGATCGTAATCTCCCATTCTTTCATAACCTCTTGCAACAACCCAATTACGCATGGCCATATCAACAGGTGAGCCTAATTTCTCCATGATGTCCATACCTTTTTTGTAAAAAATCAATGCTTTATTCATAGTATCCTCTAACCCATCGGCTTGATATTGATTGTTATAAGAATTTCCAAGATTGTGGTAAACACGGCTCAATGAGAACAAGTCCCTTGTAGGTTGATTGTTAATGGCAATTAGTGCTGAGTCATAATAGAGTCTTGAAGTTTTTAAACGATTGTGAAACGAATCAATCCTGTTTTTGAAATAAGCTATTGAAGCCGGATGATAATAGTAACCCATTAGGTTGTAGATCCTGGAAATGAGGTGGTCATTTAATTCAGTATCGGCTTTAGCAAGCTTTAATGCCAATTGAATATAGTATAGGCTACTATCATTTCCATTGGGCATTTCTTTATAGTATCTACCTAGATGCATGTAGTCTTCAGCGAAATAAGTTTCTGGAATATTTGCCTTGCTCTTAATTCGAATGGAATTGAGGATTTCATTTCTAAATTCAGTAATTCTGATAGAACTAAATTGAGCCTCTGCCTTTGCCAAATGATTTTCAGCAAGCAATAAGGATGATCCATCAATTGCAACTTCGATAAAGTATTGATTCTTTTTAAGCATTTCAAGCGCAAGGTTTGGCGCCCCATAAAGCCGAATAATATCAGCCAGCTTAATTTGACAAAGTGCATAATTTTCATATTCCTGTCTCTTTTTAAATTTATTGGCAAGTTCTGATAGCATCGGCAAAGCCATTTCAAAATGCCCGAATTGATAATGAGTTAGCGCAACTCTTAGAGAATCGGAACCGTAAGCACAGTTTAGTGTTGTAGAGAGAATAGCAATAATTAAAGCAAATCGCATTTTTTCACAAGGATTTTGTAAAAGACAAACAAAAGATAATAATATCATCAATAATAACCTCGCGCCTGTCATAGTCAATTCATCCAAACCGAAGCCTATATCTAAGACGGTCGCGTTTCATCTTCTAAACTAAATAAGCACAAAATGCTTTAAAGAGCCTGGTTATTAATGTTTTTGCTTAATTTGTATACCCCAACTGCAAAATATATGGATACATCATCAGCGCATTCCCGAAGAAATTTTTTAAAACTTTCAGTGCTTTCACTGCCTTTTTTTTCTTTTAAACAACTGCCGCATATTTTAATACAGGAAAAGCGGAAGCCCATTGTAGTTTCTACCTGGAACAATACCCTGGCCAACACTGCTGCCTGGGAAGTATTAAGTAAAAAGGGAAAGTCGCTTGATGCTGTTGAGCAAGGAGCGCGCGTACCAGAAGCAAACCCAAGAGACACTTCTGTTGGTTATGGCGGATTCCCTGATCGTGATGGTAAGGTTACACTTGATGCCTGCATCATGGATGAAAAGGGCAACTGCGGATCGGTTGCTTTTCTGGAGCACATCAAACATCCCATTTCTGTTGCGCGCATGGTAATGGAAAAAACGCCACATGTAATGCTGGTGGGTGAAGGGGCTTTGCAGTTTGCTTTGTCGCAAGGTTTTCAAAAAGAAAACATGTTGCATCCCAATGCAGAGAAAGCCTGGAAAGAGTGGTTAAAGAAAAACCAGGATTACAAACCTTTTCATGAGCCCGGCCAACATGATACCATTGGTATACTGGCTATTGATGATGCAGGTAATATGTCGGGGGCATGTTCTACCAGTGGCATGGCCTATAAAATGAGAGGCAGGGTAGGTGACTCACCCATTATTGGTGCGGGCTTATATGTAGATAATGAAATTGGTGCAGCAACTGCAACTGGTGTTGGTGAAGAAATGATTCGCATTGCGGGCAGTCATACCATTGTTGAGTTGATGCGTCATGGCCGAACTGCACAGCAGGCATGCGAAGAAGCTGTAATGCGTGTTGTCAAAAAACATGGCGATGCTGCCAGAAATTTGCAGGTGGCTTTTTTGGCTTTGAGCAATGCAGGTGAAGTGGGCGCCTATTGTACTACTCCCGGGTTTGAGTACACCATCAGCACGCATGATCAACAGCATGTGGTAGTAAAATCAGATTACTATTTCAAATAGTAAAAATCAGGCACTTATATCATATGGCTGATATTAAAATAGAACTTGTTGCCTATAACCTGCAGAGCTTGCAGGCCGCTGTAAAAGCCGGTGTTGATCGCATTGAGCTTTGTTCCAGTCCTGATGAAGGAGGTGTTACACCTTCCTTTGGATTTATAGAGCAAGCCAGAAAACTTTGTCCGATGGATTTGTATGTAATGATTCGGCCGCGCGGAGGAGATTTTCTCTATAATATATATGAGTACAATGCCATGAAGCGCGACATCGCGCAATCTCAGCGATTAAGTATTGATGGCGTAGTGCTGGGCATTTTGAAAGCTGATGGAAGTTTAGATAAAACCCGTTGCAAAGAACTAATCGACATGGCCCGCCCGCTGAAAGTTACTTGTCACCGTGCTTTTGATATGACGGCCGATCCTTTTCAGGCACTGGAAGATTGTATTGAAATAGGTTTCGATCGCATACTTACTTCGGGTCAAAAGTCAAATGCCATTGAAGGCCAAATATTAATTGCTGATTTAATCAAACGGGCAGCAGGTAGAATTAACATAATGCCGGGCGCTGGCATTAACGCAAACAATGTTGTTGAACTGCTTAAGCAAACCCAGGCAAAAGAGATTCATCTTTCTGCCAAAACACATGTGGCCAGTCAGATGCAGTTTATTAATGAGTATATCAAAGGAATGGGGGCATCAGCAAATGAAGCTTACCAGATTTTATCTGCTGATGTTGAAATGCTGCAGGAAGTAAGAAGATTATTGCAAGCTATTTAATCTCTGTAAATTTCAAACTCTACCCGTCTGTTCATGCGCTTGTCTTCATCTGTTTTTTCTTCAACTATGGGTTTCGAACTTCCGTAGCCTGTTGCAGTAATGCGATCGGCCTCAATCCACATTTCTTCTACCAGGTATTTTTTGATGGCATCGGCACGTGCTTGCGATAAGCGGAGATTAGCATCTTCTCTGCCATCAGAGTCTGTATGTCCTGAGATTTTCAATTTAAAGTCTGGATGGTCGATCAGAAAATTAGCCATCTTGTTTAAATCAGGATACATATCAGGCAGAAGATCAGCTTTGTTGGTGGCAAAGTCGAGTGAATTAAATTTCATTCTGCTGCTGATGGGTTCCGTAACTTTATCAATAATCATTTCACCATCCAGGTAAAATAATTCTTCAATGCGAAAAAAATCATCACCCTGTATAATGAGGAGGTAATTACTGCGATTGATCAACCTGAAATCAAATGTTCCATCGGGCCTCAAAAACTTTGGTTCTACTTCGATACCCCTGTCTAAATCAATTACAGAAACAATTCCCTGAAAAGGATCTCCTGTTTCACTATTTCTCAATGAGCCTTTTAGTTTGGCAGTAGCTTCGGGTTGCGCACCCATGGGTAACGGAAACGCATGCAGGTCAATATTTTCAGGAGTGCCATCAACTGAGCGCGCATAGTATAGCTCTTGCGACTCCGCATCTATGGTGAAGTAATATTCACTGTCGGGGCCATTCACGAGCGGACCAATATTAATAGGATCACTCCATGAATTGCTCAATCGATAAGATTTATAAATATCAAAATCACCAAAGTTTACCGGCTGACCGTTTGAACTGAAATACAAGACATTGAATTTATGATGAAAGAATGGACTCACCTCACTGCCGCGTGTATTGATAATCGGTCCTGCATTTTGCGCTTTGCCCCAATTACCAGTTTTGTCTTTCACGCTGAAATAAATATCTGCTAAGCCAAAGCCACCTAACCTGTCAGACGAGAAATATAAGGTGTCTTCGCTGTGTGAAAGTGAAGGATGAGAATCCCAATAAAGGGAGTTAATGTTTTCTCCTAAATTTTTGGGTACACTCCAGGTGCTGTCTTGCCGCATTACACTTACATAAATATCGCAACCTCCTAAACCACCGGGCGCATTGCAGCGTGCGAAGTATAAAGTTTTCCCATCTCTGCTGATGCAGGCCGAGCCTTCATTATAACTGGTATTGATGCGTGGCATCTCACGTGCCTCTTCCCAATATCCATCTACACGCCTGCTGAAAAATAAATCCTCATCATAAGAGCGGGTATAATCAACGGTATGTGCATTTCTTTTTGAAGTGAATATCAGTAAGTCGCTACTGTTACTTAAGGTTGGTGCGTAATCTGGTTTTTCAGAGTTGATGTATGAACCCATGTTTACCAGTACGCTGCGTGGTGCCTGCAGGGTATCAATTTGTTTTCTCAAATCAACCAATTCATAATACTGTTGCAGGGGTACATAGTAATCTTTTTCGTTGCGCATCAAAGAA